>JAPLWE010000044.1 GCA_026396705.1 Candidatus Gribaldobacteria bacterium | reverse complement strand
TTATCTTAATGGCAATATTCAACCTCGAGATGAGGGTTTTGCTATCACTAGACAACTTTACGCTTTAGATGATAAAGCCGGCAGTACCCCGCTAACCAAAGCTAAAGCTGGTGACCTTGTTAGGGAGCACCTCACCATTGTGGTTCCGGTTGAACGCCGGAGCGTGCAAATTGAGGATTTTATACCAGCTGGCTTGGAAATCGTTGACCTAAGTTTGGCTACTGAAAGTAAGGACTTGAGGTTTAACCAAATTGTGGTAAAAGCCCCAGAAATTTATCCCGACTTTAAGGAAATACGCGACGATCGGGCCTATATTTTCACAAGCCGTTTAGCCCCCGGTGTTTATGAGTTTGATTATTATTTGAGAGCTTTGGTGCCTGGCAGTTATTCGCAACTACCGGCCATAGTTTCAGAAATGTACACGCCTGAAAATTTTGGCCGTACCGGTAGCGCCATTTTCCAAGTAACCAACTAGTTATTAATAAATCGCACGGTGATGGTTTCGGTTCGCGATTGAGAGGAGGCAGTTATTTGATAGTTGCCTTCTTTTTTGGGCGAAAAAAATATCTCTTGGCCCGCTCCATAGTTTTGGCCGTTGACTGTCCAAACAGCCGAATCTTTTGCCTTTAGAGCAATTTGCGCCTCCGGCCTAAAAATAAAAACATCGTCGTTATGCGGGCTTAAAATAAACGCCTTATCCTGCTCTTTTATAATATCTTGAGATTTTTTAAAATCATCGCCAGCCAGGCCAAATTCTACCCCGTCTTTGCCTTGATATTCTTTGATATCGGAAAAATCAAATTGTCTGTTTTTATTGTAAGCTGAATTGAGCATTACTTGCATAATTTCATTCCAAATCCTGCCTGCCCCTATTTGCCCAGAAACATCATCCATGGGCGAGTTATCGGCGTTGCCCACCCACACGCCCACCAAAAAGTTTGGCGTGTAGCCAACAACCCAGCTATCAGTGTAGTCGTGCGAGGTGCCGGTTTTCAGCGCGTAGTTATCGGCTGGCAGGTTGAGAGAGCTGACCGCGCCAAATTGGTCTATGCCTGTTTTACGGTCGCTTAGAATTTTATTGATGAGCTCAACGAAATTTTTTGGCGCTATATCTTTATTTTGATAAGGAAAATAGTTTTCATTAGTCGCGCTATCGCTAAATATTTTTAAGTTAGTTAGCTTTCCTTGGTTCGGGAAAATTGAAAAATAATGGGTTAGATTTAATAAATTCATTTCCAAGCCCCCCAAAGCAATGCCCAGCTGATATTGATCTATGGGCTGAATGGGATCATATGATAAATCTTTTATTAAAAATTGATTAAAGTTTTCCACGCCAACAAATTCTAGCGTTTTCACTGCTGCCACATTAATGCTGTTGGATAGCGCGTAGTGAGCGGTCATCTCGCCGTGGTATTTGAAGTCATAATTTTTAGGATAAATAGGATACCCCCCGTCCCCGATATATTTGTATTCACGGTCGTCAATCAAGGTGTAAGGCCTCATGCCCGCCTCGAAACCAAGCAAATAAATAAAGGGCTTAATAGTTGAGCCAATCTGTCGGGGTTTGGTGGACATATCAATTTGATAGCCATCGGAAAACGAGCTGGGGTCGGGCGAGCCAATCAGGGCGATTATTTGATTGTCGGGCACAGACAAGATAACCACGGCGGCGTTTTTCGCCTTTTTGCTCCTTAAAACATCAATATTAGAGGCCACAATTGAGCGCGCTTTTTGCGTTAAATCGCTATCAATAGTTAATTTGAGATTTTTATTAATATTGTTAGGAAGATACTTGGCTAATTCTAAAATTGGTTTATTATTTGCAATATAATTTTGTATATTTGTTTGGCATTCTTTTGCTCCAATAAAGCTATCGCTTTTCGCGCCTAGCGAGCTGGATAAAACTTTTGCTTTTTCTATGTTTAAGTCGCCCGCTGGGTTATAGCTAGTTGGGCTGTTAATAGTGGCCAGCAGTTGAACAATTTGCTCGGTGGTTAAATTTTGCGAGGAAGCGTTAAAATATCCCTGAGCCGCTGTTTCTATTCCTTGAAATTGGTTCCCCAAATAAATTGAATTAGCGTACATTCTTAAAATATTTTCTTTGCTATTGAAGGCCTCCAAAGCCAGCGTGTAAAATGATTCTTTTATTTTGTTAGCAATGTTTCTTTGGCTTTCTTTTTCTAAAAGTATTTTGGCTAATTGCTGGCTGATGGTGCTAGAGGCCTTTCTGGGCGATAAACCTAATTCATTACCGATAACTTGCGATATTCCCCAAAAATTAAAACCAAAATGCCAATAAAAATACCTATCCTCTTTTTTAAGCAATAAAGTTTTAAAATTAGAGGGAACCGACTGGGCATATTGGGCGTAATAATCTTTGGGGTTTTTGGTAATAAAAAGAATATTGTTATCGCGGTCAGTCAGCAAAAATGACTGGTTAGAGCGATAAACAGCCAATAACTGCGTGTTCAGACGGCTCAAGGCGACAACGCCAAGAGCCACCAGAACAGCGCCTAAAATTAAGATAAGCGGAAGTTTATGTAATTCCATATTGATTGATTATAGCATAGTCAGCCATTGACAAGTTGTTTCTTATTTGATACAATAGTGTCATAGTTATGAAAAGCAAAAAAAACCTTTTAGAGCAGTTAAAATCATTGTCCCATTTCAACAAAAACACTATTTATCAGCTTGGCGGACAGTTGGGGCTTAAAGATTCTACGGTTGATACTTATATTAGCCGATTTTTGAAATATAAAGAAATTCTGCGGCTTAAAAATGGATTGTATGTGTCTGCAGATTTTTTTGAAAAAAACAAAACGGATATTTCATACACATTTTACCTCGCTAACATTATTCGCACTCCGTCATATGTAAGCTCTTGGGCCGCCCTTCAGTATTATAATCTCGCTACCGAAGCAATCCATTCAATTACTTCAGTTACCCTTAAGGTCACAAGAGAATATCAAACGAAAGCTGGTAGCTTTGCTTATCAGTCAATTAAAAAAGATATTTTCTCAGATTTTTCTTTGGTTAATGGAAAATTTGATTTTTATATTGCCTCGCCATCTAAAGCGTTGTTTGATTTAATGTATTTTAAGACACACCAGTTTCGCGGTATTCAACTGGAAAAAATAAAAATGTTAATAGAAGAACTGCGAATAGATATTGACGAAATGGACAAGGTAGAGCAGGAAAAATTTTACTCAATGATTAAAAAATTTATATGAGCGAACAAATATCAACAATCTTAAAAAGAAAGCTTAATGACCTTTCTGCTTATGGCGAAATTGACGCGGAAACTCGTCGAAATGCCCTAAAGGAAGAGTTGCAGTTTTTTGTTCTTAATTTTATTTATCACCACCCAGAATATAACAAATGGATTATGTATGGCGGTTCGGCGCTTCGCATAATTCATGGTCTTGATCGTATGTCTGTTGATTTAGATTTTGAAGTTTCTCACGCCATCACAGAAAAGTTTTTGGAAGAATTAAAGAAAGAAGTTGAAGATTATTTTATTAATACATACGGAGTCGACGCCGACTTTCTTACAATAAAAATAACTACCGGTAGGGGGTTAATTTTGAAATTTCATGTTGGTGAGGAGCTAAGTATCGGCAATGCTTCAAACCAAGTGCATGCGAAGATTGATTTAAATCATTTTATTGCCCCAAAAACCGTCACCGAACGCAGGCCGATAAATCGCGACCAGCTTTCTTTTGTTATTTTAACATATAATATGGGAGCTCTTATGGCGAGCAAATTAGCCGCTATTTTTTTGCGCGGCACCCGTGGCGTGGGAGATATAGTTTATGAAGAAAAGGGCCGCGACATTTATGATTTGCTTTGGTATATGGGCAAAAAAGTTATGCCTGACTTTGATTATTTGACAGCTAAAGGTATTGATATAAATAATCCAAAAGCGTTATTTGATAAGATTACAATAAAGATATTAAATAACCCGCAGACAGACGCTAACCTTAAGCAGGATCTCACGCCGCTTTTTTTAAACCAGACATATATAGAAAATTGGCTTAAAAATTGGCGAGAAAGTTATTTGCGGCTCCTTGATGAATACAAAATTCATACAATAACAACTCTGAAAGAAGTAGTTATAAGCGAAGATTTTAGCACTGATAATTTTTCATTTACATATACCTATAATACCGAGGATAAAAAAATTGTTCGCATACGATACACAATAAGCGATTATTGGATTGATTTCACCAAGGATGGCGACATATCAGTGCTTATAGATAATAGAATAAGCGACATAACCAAGTTTGCAAACGATGGCGCGAACACGATACCTGCTTCACAGCAGAAGAAATTAAAACAGTACGACACTCTTTTTCATCAGAAAAATGAAAGGTATTTCAAAAAAACAAATAATGTAATGCTCGGTGATAGCATTGTTACGAAAGTTATAAGAATGACTGCTGACAATTTGAATCCGAAAGAGCAGATTGTGCTTAATAAGTCAGCTTTATTTGCATGTGAACTTGATGATTTATTGAAATAGCTATGTCCACCCCGAAAATCTCAAAAAGAGGATAATAAAAAAATATGAGCCAATCAAGATACAAAACGAAAAATATTAAAGAGAGTATAATGAGAATATGGAGGATTTAATAAAATAGAAATAAGTATGTCCGTAATTAAAAAAGCAACTGCATCAAGCGATCTAACTTTAGACAAAAAACTAAAGAATCTTAGATATTACCAAAACAAGGCAATTGATTTTTCAAAACGAAATCGTCTATTGAAATATCCAAATCGAGCCACTTCAATAGAGTTTGATATTCCTCTTGGTGAGTGTCAGCAATTTTTCGGGTCAATTGCAGAGCTTAAAATAGAACTTCCCCATAAAGATATTTTAAAACAGGACGATGATCAAGGAGGTTTATTCAAGGAAGAAAAAGAAGAGCTTGAATTTATTTTGCCACCTACCAACATTACCGGTAAAAAATTAATAACACAGCTTGATAAGTTGCGGCTTCAAGCAAAAAATAATTTTGACTCGCATGGTTTGCACACTCTTTTTATAGCGATTGGTGAGATTAAATGGAAAGAAGAGCTAACTGGTCGTGGATCATCCGAAGCGGTATCTGAATGGGATTATTCTGCACCCCTTTTACTTATTCCCGTTGAAATTATAAACCACAAATCCCCACACAAAGAAAGCGTTATTCAACTAAATGATGAACTATACGATATTCAAATTAACCCTGTTCTTAATCTATTCATCAAGCAACAGCTTGAGTTAAAAATACCAGCCAACTTGCCAGAGTCATTTGATAAATTTTCTTGGGAAGAGGTGCAATTGATTCTGAATCAATATCAGAAGATTTTCAAAGAAGATAAGGGGTTGGACTGTATCGCCACTAATAAAATTAGGATTGGCCAATATACATTTCATGGTCAGCAAATCTATGAAGATTTAACAAGGAATGAAAAAGCGATAATCGATCATGAGTTTATTTCTAGTCTGTGTGGGGATAGTCAAATAACTCAGTCAAGTGAAGTTATTCAAGCTGATGATGAGAATGATAATATAGATGATTTTTTAACAGAGGAAGAAGATTTTACAATTCTTGACGCTGACGAAAGCCAGTTGCGGGCGATAAAAAATGTTATTGATGGCAAACACATGGTTATTCATGGGCCTCCCGGGACAGGGAAAAGCCAAACAATAGCCAATCTTATCGCTAACTTACTTGCGAGAGGGAAAAAGGTTTTGTTTGTCTGTGAAAAACAAGAAGCTCTTAGAGTTGTCTATAATCGTCTAAAAACAAGGGGTGCTGATGTTTCAGATCTATGCTTACCTCTTTTCGAGTATACGGCTGACAAAAAATTTTTTGCTAAATTAATTATTGAATCTCGAGATAAGATTATTCGAGCGTTAAAATCAAACCAAAGAAGTTCAGTTAATCAAAAACTCGCCGAGAGGAAAGAAAGAATGGATATATTAGAAAATTACGCCCAGGCATTATTAACTGTCGTAGAGCCATTAAATAGAGAGGTGTATTGGATACACGGAGAACTCGCTCGCGTTGCTCCAAAGGTTAAAGAGGCCGTTCTTCCCTGGCGAGAGAAAAATCACAACGAGATTGATTATGCGCTGTATCAAAAAATTATCACAATTTTCTCTGAATTGGTCACATACAGCGATGTAATTTTTGATTCTCATAATCACTGGACTAATCTTAGACAACAAACTTTTTCGCCAGATTACAGCGCTCGTCTATCCGCAAAACTTGAGGAATTTAAAAAAGTTGTTGTTTCTTTTCCAAAACTTGAGGGAACTATTTTTGGTAAACCACAAAATATTATTGAGATTGAAAAAACCTTAAATCTTGCTGATGCTTTGAATATAGAAGAGGTTTTAGAAAATAGGTTGATAGTTACTGAAAAAATAAACGCAAAAAATCTAAAGCTCGAGCTGGACAAACTGGAAACAATCAAAGCGATAGTTTCAAAATACCAAGAAACTTCTGGCGAGAGTGGCAAATTCAAAACTCCGTCCGGTTGGCAACAAATTAAACTAGATTATGAGTTATTAGACAAAAGTTTTGACAATAAGACACTTGTTGCTAACAAAAATAACTTATTTATCCTAAAAACAAAAACAGAAACATTGCGAAGCACGATAAAGAAAAATAAACACTCAAAAGAATTATTGGGTTTTAGTTGCGAGGCTTTGAAAAGATACAAAGATCTTTTTTATACTGATCCCATAGTACAAAAAATCAAAGGATGGGGCGAAAGGATTAATCTTTATGAAGTCCAAAATAATTTAAAACAGATTAAGGTAGTTTATGATCGGCTACTCGGGACTCAAGAGACGCTAAATGAATGGGCGGTTTCTTTGGATAATCTCGACAAAGATTCTCTTTGGGAACTTGAACAACGATTCGCCACTAAATATAAGATTTTTTTCAGAATATTTTATTCGACTTATAAAAAAGATATTTCGTTAGTTATAAACTGGTGTGCTGCGCATCGCCCACAAAATTTCCGAGAATACAGACAGATAGTATCCGCCGCTGCTGATAAAATTAGGTTGCAGGGTAAGTTTGAAAAAATGACGAATGAATTTATCCAAAAATATGGTAGCGACGACTCAATGCGAAATATCTCTACTGACTCATTGATTGATAGTGTTTCTAAAATATTAAATTATTTGGAAGTTGCTAATATAGACAAACTGAATAATGAAATAAAAAACTTATTTGTTTCTACGGAATGTTTTGATAGTTTCAAGCATATAATTTCTCTTTTAGAAGAGTTGTTAGAGCAGAAACAGTTGCTTAACACTATTATTGGACAAGAATTATTGACTGAAAATACATCAATAGATGATCTTTTAAAGTATGTGGCAAAAATAACAAGCGAAGCAGAAAAAGTTACTTTGGTGTATGAAAACACAAGTGATTTTATCTCTCAAAATCAACTTCCCAGCACTATTGCCGAATTGAAAAGTGATGTCGAATCTTTGAATAATTTAAAATCTTTTTCCGACGACTTAGTGGCGGAGAATTTTGATAAGCACACAAACTTTGTGAATATCGAAGATTTGACCAATAGAAGCAATGCCAATGCTATTAAATTGCAACAAGAACAAATTAGATCCGTTTTGCCTATCGTTGCAGAGCATAGTTTTTCGAAAATCAGCTTTTATGAAAATATAGCGATCTTTCATTCGAATATCGGTGTTTGGGAAAATTGGCACGAAAAATATCAACGAATCAAGGAAGAACTTCAACATTTAATGAATAACGATGAGGCGCTTATCGATCTTGAACTAGTCAAAATATCTGATTTTTCAGATTATATCAACGGGATGATTACTGATACTGATGGTTTAGAAAAATGGATGAAGTATCAAAGAAGCAGAGGACAATTAGAAGAGTATGGAATGCTTTGGTTTGTCGACGATATTAAAAAATATCAAATAAATAAAGTTGACTTCCCCGATATTTTTGTGTGGTCGTTTCTAAATAAAGTACTTGATGATGTACACCAAAAAAATGAAGTTCTCAAAAATTTCAACATGGCCGACTATAACCGCTGTATTTCCGAATTTAAACGGCTGGAAAGAGAGGTTTTTGAGGCAAATCAATATAGGGTGCTCGATAGAGTGTATCCTCAAATTAGATATGCAATGAATTGTGGCGGAAATTCCGAGCGGGTTATAGTGCGCGAAAGTCAAAAAATAAAAAGGCATTTGCCGATAAGAAAATTGGTAATGGAAAATGCCACCCATGTTTTAGATTACAAACCTTGTTGGATGATGAGCCCCTTAACATTGAGTTCATATATTCCATTTGGCTCCATGAAGTTTGATGTTGTTATTTTTGATGAAGCATCGCAGATGAAAATTGAAAATGCTCTTGGCGCAATTGCCCGAGCAAAACAAGTTGTCGTTATTGGCGATGAGCACCAACTGCCACCAACCTCTTTTTTTGATGTTTCGCTAGACGAGGACGAAGAGGATGAAACAGAAGAGGTCGGCTATGAAAGTATTTTACAATCTGCAATAACTATCTTGCCAGGAGCTGGGACATATCTTACATATCATTATCGTAGCAGACACCCCGATCTTATAGCGTTTTCAAATCATAACATATACGACTATTTGCTCACCCTTTTTCCTGTGCCGAAAGATTATGAGGCGGTCAAGTTTGAGTTTGTTGAAAACGGCGTTTATGATGCAGGGCAAACTAGGACGAATCTTATTGAAGCCAACCGGGTTGCGGAACTTTGTGTTAATCATTTTGAATCAAATAGCACATCACTTGGTGTTATTGCTTTTAGTAAAGTGCAAGAAGAAGCGATTAGAGATGAGATAAGTAAAAAAATTAGTTTGGGAGAAAAATATTCTTATCTTGCTGATAAATTTGACGAAGCGACTGATATGAGAAACAAGGTTAATGAAGAAAGCTCTTTTTTTATTAAGAATCTCGAGTCTGTCCAAGGAGATCAAAGAGATGTGATAATTCTCTCTATCGGGTATGGACCGGATAAAAACGATAATGTGTTTAACCGTTTTGGCCCCATCAATTCAAAAGGTGGTTATAGACGGCTAAATGTAGCGATAACTCGCGCTCGAGATAAAATCATCTGCGTGTCTTCGATGAAATCTTGCCGAATAAGTCCATCGGAAACAAGAGGGGTAATTTTACTACAAAAATATCTTGAATATGCCGAAAAAGGTAGGAGCGTTCTAGAGGCATCAAAGATTGCTCAACAGAACAATAAGGAGCCCGACAGTGATTTTGAGGTTAGTGTTCAAAAAGAGCTTCAACGGGTAGGTTATACAATTCACCAACAAGTCGGTGCTGCTGGATTCTATATTGACCTTGCGGTAGTAGACCCCGACAACCAGAACGAATATGTGTTAGGAATAGAGTGTGACGGGGCGGCTTACCATTCTTCAAAATCTGCGCGAATTAGGGATAGATTAAGGCAAGAAATTTTAGAGCGTTTGGGCTGGAAAATTTATCGTGTCTGGTCTCAACACTGGATAATGCATCGCCAAGAAATTTTAGACGATATTGTAAAATGCATTAATAAAATGTAGCAAAGTAATATTGTTAGTTAGTCTTATAATAAAAAAATGGATGATAAAACAAAAAAGCTATTAGAAAAAGCTTAAATTAAAATTCCTCTTCCTCCTCTCGAAATCCAACGCCAAATTGTAGAAAAACTTGACTGGCAAATGCAAGTGTTGGAAGGCGTGCGATTGCTCAAATCTGAAGCCGAAAAGCGAACTGAATAAATTTTGACGGAAGTATAGGGAGTAGAATAATATTTAACATAAAAGAAAAATATGAATGATATTGTGTGTCCAAATTGTAAAAAAGTTTTCAAAGTCGATGAGGCTGGTTTTGCTGATATTCTTAAACAAGTTAGAGATCATCAATTTGAGGAAGAATTACAAGAGCGATTGAATATCGCTAGAAAAGATAAAGAAAGTGCCGTAAAGCTTGCTGAGGCTAATATTAAAAATGCACTGCAAGCAGACCTTGCAAAGAAGGAAACGGAACTAGCTGAGCTAAAAGCCAACAAAGACCGTGAGCTGGCTGAGTTTACCCTTAAGAAGGAATCTGAACTAGCCGAAATGAAATCAAAATTCAATAAAGTAGAGCTTGAGAAAAAACTTGCTGTCACCGAGGCGGTCAATAAAATTGAGAAAGAGCGTGACGAACTTGCTGGTGAACTGAAAAGCAAAGATACCGAGAAACAATTACTCGAGACAGCGCTAAAGGAAAAATATACCACCGAGCTCAAGACTAAAGACGACATCATTAAGATGAAAGATGAGGAGATTGCTCTTCGCAAAGATATGAAGGTCAAACTCTCAACAAAAATGGTAGGTGAAACGCTCGAACAGCACTGCGAGACCGAGTTTAACAAGATTCGTGCAACTGGTTTCCAAAATGCATATTTTGAAAAGGACAATGATACAAAAACTGGTAGCAAGGGTGATTATATTTATCGCGAAACCGATGAGGTTGGCAATGAAATTATCTCTATTATGTTTGAAATGAAAAATGAGGGCGATGAGACCGCTACAAAGCATAGAAATGAAGATTTTCTACGCGAGCTTGATAAAGATCGTGCAGAGAAAAAGTGTGAGTATGCCGTCCTCGTTACGCTTCTGGAAGCCGAAAATGAGCTATACAACACTGGCATCGTAGATGTTTCCTATAAATATCTTAAAATGTATGTAGTTCGCCCTCAATTTTTTATCCCTATGATAACATTGCTACGCAATGCAGCTATGAACTCGCTTAAATACAAAGCCGAGCTTGCCTTGGTAAGGAACCAGAATATAGACATCATCAACTTTGAGGAAAATATGAATAAGTTTAAAGATGGTTTTAATAAAAATTTTGAACTTGCTTCTAATCGCTTTAAAACCGCTATTGAAGAAATAGACAAAACTATAGACCATCTCCAGAAAACCAAAGATGCTCTCTTGTCATCTGAAAACAACCTTCGTCTCGCTAATAATAAAACAGAAGATCTGACAATTAAAAGGCTAACACGCGGCAATTCTACAATGACAGCTAAATTTGCAGAGCTTTCCAATACCAATAAAACTATAGAATAAAAGGAAATGGGGTCAGTCACAATTTATGATGAAAAATAAAATGCAAAAACAGATGGCGGGGGCCCTTCTTCGTTGAAACTACGGCGGGCAAATGGGGGTTGCGCCACGGGGAAATCTTTGGGGGTGGGATTCGGGGCGGGTTTTTGGTATAATGAATAAATTTATGAAAATAAATAATATTTTTAAGCTTATTATTGCGGTTGTTGTTTGCGAGTTGGCTGGTGTTATTGGTTCGGTGCTTACCACTCCGTCAATCGCGAGTTGGTACGCGACCTTGCCCAAGCCGGCTCTTAACCCGCCTGCTTGGGTGTTTGCTCCGGTTTGGACAATATTATTCGCGCTGATGGGTGTTTCGCTGTATTTAATTTGGCGCGAAAAACAAAAAAGCCAATCAAGAATAGCTGTGTTTGTCTTTTTTCAACAACTGGGCCTGAATGTTTTGTGGAGCGCTTTGTTTTTTGAAATGCACAACCCCATGTTGGCTTTCGCTGAAATAATTGTTTTGTGGATGTGCATTTTAATGACTATTTTTTATTTTGCTAAAATCTCCAAGCCAGCCGCTTGGCTCTTGGTGCCATATATTTTTTGGGTAAGTTTTGCTGGGTATCTTAATTATGCTATCTGGCAAATTTTATAGCATCACCTATGAAAAACATTAGATATTTTGTTGGGGCAGTTGTTTTATTGGCCATTGGCGGGTTTAATTTGGCGCGGGCGGCAACTTTGGCTGATACCCTTAGACAGGATGAAGCGATACAGCAAACCGTGAGCGAGGATGGGTCTATTCAGATGATGATATTTGAGAAAGATTTTGATCAGCTATTTGCGGATGCCGCCAATGGGCAATTAAAGGGATATATTAAGGGCGGCACAGTGAAAGTTTATGACGGTTACGCTGAAGCCGTAGTTGTCGCTTTGAAACCGATTACTGCGAAGATTTTCGCGCGCGTTGCAATTACTGCGCGCGATGGCAAGCTTTATCCGAAATTTTTGAAAACACGATATGGTTTTATGCCAGTGCCGGCTTTTGTGATGAATTTTCTTATAAGCAAGTTGGCTGGCCAGGATTACCAAAATTTTCAGAAAACCGGTGTTGAGATACCGGGAACAGAATGGCAGTTAGTTGATTTCAAAAAAGGTCAGGCTATTGTAAAATTTAAACAAATAAACAAATAAATTATGATGAATATTATTATTTTAATTATTTTCGGCGCGTTGGTGGGTTGGGTGGCTTCTCTGCTGGTGGGAGGGCGCAAAGGATTGTTGCTTGATATTATTGTTGGTATAGCTGGCTCGGTGATAGGTGGCTGGTTGATGGGCTTTTTTGATAAGAGCGGAGTAACCGGTTTTAATGTATATAGTTTCTTAGTTGCTTTGCTTGGCGCGGTTGTGTTGCTTGTTATTGTTAAAGCCATAAAACACTAAGCTATAATAGCAAAAAAGATGCGCTTTGCTCTTGGCGAGCGAATGTGATAAAATTAATTTATGGAATCATTAATTAAAGCTGATATTTTCTTTTTTATATCTTCGGTGGCTACAATTGTGGTGACTTTTTTAGTTTCTATTTTATTGTTTTATTTAATTAAAGCTGGTAGAAATCTTCAGATAATTTGCCAAGCCCTTAAAGATAACTTTAAGGAATCGGAAGAATTTGTGGCCGATCTTAAAGAGCGGCTGGAAGATAATATTATTTTTCGGATATTTTTTCCTCCATCGCGTAAAAAGCGACACTCTGGGGTAAAAAAATAGTATCAAAAAAGGTCACTAGTAATAATTAATAATTCAATAATTAATAATTAAAATATAAAAATATGGTAAAGAAAATAACAAAAAAAGGTGGTTCAAATACCGCAGAAATGATTGTTCTTGGCGCGAGCTTAGCTGGCTTGGCGGCCGGGGCTTATTTTTTCCTTGGACCAAAAGGCAAGAAAAATCAGAAACATGCTAAGGCTTGGGCTATCAAGATGAAAGGTGATGTGGTGGAAAAGCTGGAAACAGCCCGCGAAGTTAGTGAGCCAGTTTATCATCAAATCATTGACTCGGTAGCAACTAAATACGAGAAGGGCATGAAAGCCAGCCACGAAGAAATAAACGAACTAGCGCAAGATTTGAAAAAGCATTGGAAAATGATTAGCAACACAGGAAGAGCTGCTAAACGCAAAGCAGTCAAGGGCGCGACAAAAAAGGTTGTAAAATAATCAAAAAACAAACAAAAAAATCGCCAAACTGGCGATTTTTTGGTAGAATGAAATATATGAAAATAGAATTAGCTCAATTTGCTAAAGGCAGCCGTGGCAGTGATGATATTTTTGAAGATGGCATTCCACAAGTTGCTTTTATTGGTCGTTCTAATGTAGGCAAGTCTAGCGTGATTAATTTTTTGGTTGGCCAGAAAGATTTAGCTAAAACCAGTTCTTTCCCGGGACGCACCCAGAAGATTAATTTATTTTTGATTAATAATTCTTTATATTTTGTTGATTTGCCAGGCTACGGCTACGCCAAAGTGCCCAATAAATTAAAAGATAGCTTGAGAGCTATGGTTAACTGGTATTTTTTTATTTCTAATTGTCAACAGAAAAAAATAGTTTTAATAATTGACGCGAGCGTTGGTCTAACCAGAGATGACTTGGATATGCTTCATAGCTTAGAAGAACATCAGAAAAATATTATTGTGGTGGCTAATAAGATAGACAAAATTAAGCCAGCAAAATACCAAGAGCAACTCAAAGCTATTAAAGAGCTTATCGGAACGCACCAGATTATTCCTTTTTCAGCCAAAGACAAAATTGGAGGCGAGGAATTGTTGAAGGAAATATTATAAGAAACAACTTTACTGACAAATTACTATGAGAAGTTTTATCTCCACTTTTTTTGTAATAATAAAAGGTATTTTATCTAGAAAAACCATCACCCGTTCTCTGATGGACGATTCATTGCGAGAGATCGTTATTAGTGGGCAGGTTTTGGATTTGGGTAGCAAAACCGGAAAATCAAGTTATTATAAATACATCAAGCAATTGCCTTCAGCGCGTATTACATTCACTGACCTTTTCCCATCGGAAGGCGTGGTGGCTTGCGATGTCGCGAAAAAGTTTCCCTTTCCCGACAACCAATTTGATTTTGTCTTGGCGCTCAATTTAATGGAGCATGTTTACGAATACGAAAATATAATTATTGAGACTTTTCGCGTATTGCGCGATGAAGGAACATTCATTGGTTTTGTGCCATTTATACATCATTATCATCCTGACCCAGATGATTATTTTCGTTTTACCCATTCAGCCTTAAAAAGATTGCTTACGGAGAATGGATTCATCAAGATGACTGTAACGGCCAATTCCGTAGGCCCAGTAACTTGCGGAACATCTATGGTTTTGTCTGCCTTATTGCCTAAGTGGTTAAGTATATTTCAGATTGTCATTATGCCTATTTGTCTGCTGGGCGACTGGCTCGTTTTTAAGTTAAGGCGCGGTTTTTATAAACGGGAAAATTTTGCTTTTGGTTATATTTTTGTCGCCACAAAACCTATTAAGGTGGATATTCGTTGAGAAATAGGGTAATATGTCTATTATGCAAGGAAATGAAGCAGTAGTAAAATTTAAGGAAGTTTCTTTTGAGTGGGACTCTAATAAGCCGATTTTGAAGGAGGCTAGTTTTACGGTGCGTAAAAATTCAAAAATTACCTTGATGGGGCAGAATGGCGCGGGTAAAAGCACAATTTTTCAACTAATCACCGGCCAAGCAACTCCGGACGCTGGTTCGGTAAGTATCAATAAAGATTTAACTATAGCTACCGCCAAACAAGTAATCCCTCGCGAGGATTTAGAGCTAACCATCACCGAATTTTTTGAGAAATGTTTTTCGGAAAAAATCTATAATATTGATAAAAGAATTGATGATGTTTTAGCTGTTGCCAATCTTACTTCCCCGCACGATAGAGTAATTAAAAATCTTTCGGGCGGCCAGCAAGCCAGGCTTCTTTTGTCGTCAGCTTTAATTCAAGACCCGGATTTACTTTTGTTAGACGAGCCCACCAATAATTTAGATAAAGCGGGCATTGCTCATTTAACGAAATTTATTATTGATTATCCCAAAACTTGCATTGTTATTTCTCATGACGCTGATTTTTTAAATACTTTCACCCAAGGCGTTTTATACTTAGATATATTTTCTAAAAAAGTTGAGCAGTATACCGGTGATTATTTTTCGGTGGCTAAGGAAATCAAGGCGCGTTTAGAAAGAGAGCGCATGACCAATGTTCGGCTGGAAAGAGATATCACTCACCGCAAAGAGCAAGCCAACTTTTTCGCTCAAAAGGGTGGGCACTTGCGAGATGTCGC
>JAPLWE010000057.1 GCA_026396705.1 Candidatus Gribaldobacteria bacterium | reverse complement strand
GTGATTATATTTTTCCAAAAATGCCTTAATAAAATCTTGCGCCAAAATAAGGTCAATACCAGCTAAAGATTGTTTTAATAACTCGCTCGAATTGTCAAAAATTTCATCATAAAAACAACCAAACTCATTTTTAACATCGCTCCACTTAGCGATATCTTTTCTTTGATGATCTCCGCCCCTTTCAATATTAAAAATTCTTTCTAAATATTCTTTGTCACTAGAAATAATTTTAGCAAAACTTGGGTCATATTTTTTAACCCAAAGCAGAATTGCTTGGGTTGCCTCACGGGCGCTCATTTTAGCAATCATATTTTTGCTAATATCTTGCAATTTCACTAAATCAAATAAAGCGCCACTCTGGTTGATTTTTTCCAAGCGTAAAACAAATTGCCGGTTGTCCGCTTCCGGGTTTTCCACCCGCCAATCCTCAAAATCAGAATTAGCTAAATTAAGCAGATATTCAATGATCGCTTTTTCAGGGTAGCCATCTTGCTGGTAATAATCCACATTGGCCTCTGGGTCTTTTCTTTTACTTAATTTTCTTCGGGAATTATTTTCAATTTTCTGAATGGGCGAAATATGACCAAATAACGGCGCTTGAAAATTCAGGGCCGCAAAAATTTGCAAATGCAAAGGCAAAGAAGAAAACCACTCATCTCCCCGCAAAACATGGGTGGTGCGCATAAAATGATCATCCACCACATGAGCAAAGTGATAAGTAGGCAAACCGTCAGACTTTAATAAAATAATATCTAAATCGTTTTCTGGTAAAATCTTTTTGCCCTTAATTAAATCATTAACCGTGATTTTATTTAAAAAATTGCCATTTGACTTAAAGCGAATAGTAAAAGGCGCTCCTTGATCAATCAACTCGGCAATTTTTCCATTGGAATTTTCACGGCATTTAGCCCATTGCCCGTAATAGCCCGGCCTAACTTTTTCTTCGGCCTGTTGCTGACCAATTTGTTCCAGTTGTTCGGGCGAACAAAAACAAGGATAAGCCAAGCCCTGCTCAAATAAATATTTAACAACTGTTTGATAAATTTCCGCTCGATGGCTTTGACGGTATGGCCCATAAGCGCCAATTTCTTTTTCTATCTCTATCTCGCCTTCGTTAATCTTCAAGCCATATCTCTTAAAAGCCTCGATAATTAGCTCAACCGCCCCCTCAACCTCTCTTTTCTTGTCGGTGTCTTCAACGCGCAGATAAAAAATACCATTTTGTTGATGACTGAATCGCTCGGAAATCAAAGCGGCAAAAATACCGCCAATGTGCATAAAGCCGGTCGGGCTGGGCGCCACCCTTGTCACTGGCACCCCTGCAGCCAAATCACGAGGCGGATATTTTTTTTCAATATCCTCAATGGTTAGTTTAACATTAGGAAATAATTTTTTTGCCAAATCCTTGTTGTCCATATTTTTCAATTTTAGCACTTATCATAATACAAATAAATCGCGGGCGTTTTGCGTAGTAACTTGGGCAATTTTTTCTATTGCCTCTCCCCTGATTTCGGCCACTCGTTGAGCCGCATGCTTCACATAGGCTGGCTCGTTTCTTTGCCCTCGGAAAGGAGCTGGCGATAAATAGGGACAGTCGGTTTCCAATAATAATCTATCTAAGGGCATATTTTTTACAACTTTATCATAATCACTAGCGTAAGTGATAATGCCATTAAACGACAAGTAAAACCCCATTTCTAAATATTTTTGAGCAGTTTGCCAAGAGCCAGAAAAACAATGAATCACCCCCCTAGTCTGACCCGCCTTTGCCAAAATTTCAATAACTTCTTTGTGGGCGTCTCGGCAATGAACAATCAATGGCAAGTCCAATTCTTTGGCTAAATCAATTTGCGCCTCAAAAATCTCTTGTTGGTTAACCAAATCCTCTGGGTTTTTTAGCTCTAAACCGCACTCGCCAATCGCCACCACTTTTGGTTGCTGAGCCATAGCTAAAAAATCATTTTTATTAAAAACATAACCGCTTTCCTCTTGGGTTGTAGGATGACAGCCCACGGCCACAAAAATATGTTCATATTTTTGCGCCAAATCAACCGCTCTTTTGGCGCTAACTAAATCAAAACTAACATTGATAATTTTCTCAATGCCATCATCTATAGCTCTTTTAATAACCTCCTCCCTATCATTATTATATTGTTCATCATCCAAATGACTGTGAGTATCAATAAACATAACGCAAATTTTCTGACAAGTATGAACGATCGTTCTTACTTGTCACGGTAATTAAAACAGTTAAACAACCTCTCTAAGGTAGCATTGTTCGCAATAAACAATCTCTGGCCGGTCGGGAGCATAGCTGGTTTCAAAGGTGTTTAAACAAGGTTTGTCGCCATGCTCGTGCTGGCAGGTATTCTGATAAATCGGGGAAGGGCAGACCTTCCCACCTCCCTGACATTGGCATTTTCGTGTCCAAAGCTTGAGCGGGTTGCGTTGTTTGAGCCGTTGGTAATGTCGGCAGTTGGGGCAGAGACGAGGCAGGGGCAAGTTCATTCTTCGGTAAAATTGTAGTTCTTGTGGAATAATACGAAAGGCCTCGGTGCATTGCTCGTTGCACTTGCCTTGGTGAGCGCACTCTATCACCTTGCCCACGATATCGTCTGAAACATCTTTGATGTTATCGGGCAGTTTGTCAGCTATCAGGTCTATCTTGTGATTGCGTGGTTCAGGGTCTTTCCAAGAGTAGCCCTGCTCAATGGCCTGTTCTTTGGTTAAGGGAAAGTATTCTTGGGCGATGGTTTCGTTATAACAAAAAGGAGAAAGCTCGGTGGGGAAAAACTCGCCATATTTATATACTCTGCCTTTTCTGTCCACATAGGGCATATCATTCATATGTTGGATGATCTTGGGCACAAGGGCTTCGTAGTCCTCCTTAGCATATTGTTTGTTTAAGATACAGTATTGTTTGTTGCGCAGGCCGATACAGGCAAAAAGATGGGAGGAAGAATAACAGTTCATCACATACCATAAATCCATGGAAGTATAAGCAACCGAGGCGAAAAAAATTCCTTCTGCTTGAATACTATCAGTGGCCTCATAAGCCCTTTCAAGTTTTAGGCCGCAACCAATTCCAGCGTCATAGCTACCCCTCAAAGTTTCACCTGCCCAAACAGCAAACTTGCAATCTTCAGCTGATGGGTCGCCAATCACATCGAAACAAAACTGGCAATTTTTGGCGTTTCTCATATTATCGCCAGTGCTATTAACGGATTTAATAATCGTGGCAAAGCGCCGTGGGTGCCTTAAAACAAATTCATTATATTGCTTCTTTATTTTTTCCAAACCAACAAAGCTGTCTATTTTTAATTCTGGTAATTTATTTTGATACTCCTCTTTGGTGTACTGCTGATTAAAAATGCAATACTGCTTATTGCGCAAATTGATACAGCCAAAGCAATGGCTGCAGTTGGAGCAATCCAACAAAAAAGCTGAGCCGCGGCATTGAATGCAATTGTGGCTAAAGAATAATTTATAACATTGCAAACAATTGACCAAGTCATAGCAAAGCTCGCTATTAGAGCCGATATAAAGATCCATTGAATCTTTGTTTCTGACTGCTCGGTTGCTAAACATCACCCTTTCATTATGATCGCTGGCTGTGTTCAAATAGCACCCTTTTTCATTTTGCGAAACATTGCAATAATCGCTATCTACCACATCTTTAGCCGAAAGCATCAAACGAGGCACTTTTTCTAAAAGATTTCTCCATTGGTTAAAAAATGGTTGGTTAAAATCATATTCTGCCCCATAAACCATCACATCCCATTTATCGGACCACCAACAATCATGGCAGTAAATATGAAAAGGGCTACCAGCGTTATAAATAGAAAGAGTCGCCTTGTCGCAAAGACCGCATCTATTTTTATAAAGAGCGCGTTCATTGCGAACGCACATCCTCCTCACCAGCCGGCACTCCGGACAAAAAGTTGGGGCAGGCACCTTGATTTTCTCGTAAAAATCAAAATCCTCCGGCTCAATAGTGAAGCTCTTCTGACAATTCTGACAATTTTTTGTTTGATTATCCATTCTAAAATAGCGCTTGTCCATATCACTTCACCACTTCGAAGTGATGAAGTGATATGGACATCGTCTTAATTTAATCTTAGGAAAAGAGGTTCGCTTTTACCGGTGGCGATTTGCTGTAAAATTTTCTTGGCTGTTTGGGGCATAAACGGCTTTAATAATTCGGCTATTTCCTGCAAGGCCAGCAATAAATCGCCAACAACCTCTTTGGAATTATCTCTGTTTTCCCAAGGTTTATTATCATTAACATACTTGTCGCAAAAACTAATCAGCTCCCAAACCGCTCCCAGCGCCTCATTAAAACTTAAATTTTCTAAACATACGCCATACTTCTTTTTTGTTTTTTCTAATTCTGTTTTAAAATTAGAATTTAAAAATTGATTAGAAATTAGAAATTTGAAATTAGAAATTTTACTTGCGAGGGTTACCACCCGAGCAAGCAGGTTTCCTATGCCATTTGCCAAGTCCGCGTTATATCTTTCTTCAAACTTCTCATAGCTAAAATCGCCATCCTCTGTTGGCGATATCTCTCGCAGCAAAAAATATCTAACTGGGTCAGTTCCATATTTTTCAACTAATAGAAAAGGGTCAATAACATTTCCTAAGCTCTTTGACATCTTTTGCCCCTCGGCCGTTATAAACCCATGGATAAAAATATTTTTGGGCAGTGAAAGTTCTAATCCCAAAAGAATAGCTGGCCAAAGTAAAACATGAAACCTGGCAATATCTTTGCCAATAAAATGAACATCACACGGCCAGTATTTTTTGAATTTTTCATCATCGGCGGTTAAATAACCCAAGGCCGACAAATAGTTTATTAAGGCCTCAAACCAAACATAAATAGTCTGGCTTTCATCCCCGGGCACAGGCACGCCCCAGCTTAAGGCCTTGCTATCCCGAGAACAGCTCACATCCTCTAAGCCCTCCTTAATAAAATTAAGCATTTCGTTTTTGCGGCCTTCGGGAAAAATCTTAATATCATTTTTCTCCAAAATTTCTTTAAGCTGGCTTTGATATCGCGACAGCCTAAAAAAATAATTTTCTTCTTCCACAATTTCCGGCTCTTTGTTGTGCAAAGGGCACTTGCCCTCAACCAAATCTTTCTCGGTCACAAAGGCCTCGCAACCTACGCAATAAAGCCCTTTATATTTTCTTTTTTCTAAATCGCCCTTGGCTTCTAAAATTTTCCAAATTGCCTGCACGGTGGGCCAATGCCTTTTTTGGTCAGTGGTTCTGATAAAATCGTCAAAAGACAAATCCAAAACCGCTTTTAATTCCTTAAATTTAGCTGAAATTTCATCACAAAAAACCTGTGGCGTCTTACCCTCTTCTTTGGCTTTTCTGGCAATCTTACTGCCGTGCTCGTCAGTGCCGGTTAAAAACCAAACATCCTTGCCCAGCCAGCGATTATACCGAGCCACCACATCCGCTTGAATCAACTCCAAAGCAAATCCGACATGGGGCCGAGAATTAGTGTAGGCGATGCTGGTTGAAAGGTAAAATTTTTCTTTATTTTTAGTCATATTATTTTTTATCAACTGCTACCACAAACTCCCCTTTTTGGGGGTCTTTTTTTATTTTTTCAATCACTTCGTCAAGGTTGCCCCGATAGATTGTTTCAAATTTTTTGGTGAGCTCGCGACCAACAACAATCTGGAAGGAGGTTCGCTCCTTCCTTTCGGGGAAGGAGCGAACCTCCTTTAACTCTCCCAAAGTTTTTAAAATTCTATGGCAGGATTCGTAGAAAATTACTGGATATTTAGAACTAACAACTTCTTCAAAAAACTTTTGGCGTTTATTCTTGGCTGGTGGAAAGCCTAAAAACAAAAACTTATCCATCGAGAATCCAGCCACGCTGGCCAAAGCGGTGATGGCTGAGGGACCGGGTATGGGCTCAATTTTTACCGAATCTCCCAGCTCCTTAACAATCGCTTCAATTAACTTTCCACCCGGGTCTGATATGCCAGGCGTGCCCGCATCCGAAACCAAAGCTAAATTTTTACCCTCTCGCAACATTTCTAAAACTTCGTTAATCTTGGAAATTTTAGAATGCTGATGATAAGAAATAATCGGCGTTTCAAGGCCGAAATGATTTAATAAATTTTTAGTTGTGCGGGTGTCTTCGGCCAGCACAAGATCAACCTCTCGCAAAACATTTAACGCTCTCTGCGAGATGTCTCCCAAGTTGCCAATGGGTGTAGCTACCACATAAAAATTAGCCATATAATAAGTTTAATTTTCTTCTTCAATTTCGGCCATTTCAATATTTTCTTCGCGTCGCAAACGAGCCAAATAATCTTTAACAATTTCATAAATAACGCCCGCCAACGGCATGGCCAAAATAGCGCCAGCCAGCCCCCAAAGCTTGCCACCAATAGCCAAAGATACCAGCACCAACACCGGAGACAGCCCAGCGAACTTTCTGAATAAAAACGGTAATAAAATATGATTTTCCAATTGCTGAATGACAACAATAAACAGCAAACCCATCACTGCTTGCCAAAAAGAAACCAAGGCCATCACCGCAAAAATCACTACAGTGGAAACTATTGGCCCGACAAATGGCACCAAATCAGCCAAACCAGCAATTAAGGCCAGAATAAAAGCATATTTTACATCAAAGATAGCCAACACTAAGTAAGTCGCCAAGCCAACAAATACCGCGCCAATACCTCGGGTAATAAACCAAGCGCTGATTTTTTTTCGTGATCTTCTCCACAAACCCAAAAGGTATTCACCATGCTTTGGCGAAGAAAGCGCTTTAACAATTCGCTCCACAAACATCCCTTCCCAAGACATAAAAAATGCTAAAGCAAAAACCATTATTGTTGAAACCATCCCACCAAATAAAGTAAACAAACCATTGGCGACACTACCGCTAGCCTTGGTCAAAGCTAATTGCACGGTATTCATAAAACCATTAGAACTAGCAAACGAGCGTAGGTCGATATTAATACCAAACTGACCCAAAACCGGCGCTATTTTTTTAATATACTGCGGAAAATTTTTGATAAAATCTTGTAGTTCATCTAATAATAGTGGAGCAGTTAAATAAATAAAAAAACCTAACAAAGCTAAAAACCCCAAATACAAAACAGAAGCAGAAAGCAACCGAGGAATACGCTTTTTTTCCAATAAATCAATAACATAGTTGAATAAAACGCTAATAACTAAAGCGAAAACAAACCAAATAATAATATCTTTAATGACAAAGATCACATAAAGCAAAATCACGGCCAGTAAAATTTTTATCACCGCCGACCAGCTCAAATTAAAAGAAGCGACTTGAGTTTGATTGCGAAAAATCATATTTTTAATAATTCCTCAAATTTTTGTTTTTCTTGATGAGGTCCAATTAGCGCCAGATTAAGTTTATTAGGCTGAAAAATTTCCCTGGCTAAATTCTTAATCTGACTGGCCTTCACTTGATCAATTTTGGCACATTTTTCTTCTAAGGTCAAAATTTTATTTTCTAATAATTCCTGTCCAGCTAAAAACATCGCTTGAGCATCGGATGCCTCCAGAGATAAGGTTGAAACACCTTTCAAATAATCCTTGGCTTTTTTGAGTTCGGCCTCGCCCACGCCCCTTTCCCTTATTTTTTGATATTCCTGCAAAACAACTTTAATGGCTTGTTCGGCTTTATTGTTGGGCACGCCAGCTTGCGTCATTAAATAACCGCTGTCAGTATAATCCTCCACTGATGTGTGGATATAATAAGCCAAGCCTCTCTTTTCTCGCACTTCCATGAAAAGCCGAGAGCTCATATTCCCACCCAAAATAACCGCTAAAAGCTCCTGCGCATATCTTTGCGGGTGGAAACAATGTAATCCCCTTACTCCCAAACAAAAATGAGTTTGGTCGGTTTGTTTGTACTTTAATAAAAGCCCGGGCTTATCTTGCTTCTCTTTAGTTTTTATTTTTATTTTAGGCACTATTTTATTAATAGAGCTAAAATGACTCTTAACCAATTTTTCGGCTTGAGCAATCGGAAAATTACCCGCCACTGCCACAATAGTGTTATGGCTTGAATAGTGATTTTTTAAGTAGTTAACAAAATCATTTCTTTTTAATTTCAAGATATTTTCTTTAGCGCCAATTATTTCCCAACCGGCAGGTTGATCGCCATATAAAAGCTCCTCCCATAGTTCACCCACATATCTCATTGGCACGTCTAACATCATATTAATTTCTTCAATAATTACACCTCGCTCTTTTTCAATTTCTTTTGATGGTAAAACCGAGTGTAAAAAAATGTCACTCACCCAATCCAAAGCTAGCTCCCAGTGAGCCGAGTCAACTTTAGCAAAATAGCCGGTTAATTCTTTGCTGGTAAAAGCGTTATAAATGCCCCCAACCTTATCCAGCGTTTCGGAGATTTTCAAAGCCGTGGGCCGTTTTTTGGTGCCCTTAAAAAGCAAATGCTCCAAAAAATGCGAGATGCCATTAATCTCTTTTGTTTCGTATTTACTGCCCGCTCCCACCAAAACCATGGTTGTCACAGCTTGAGTATTGGCGTTGGGCACTAAAATTAAACGTAAACCATTAGGTAAAATTATTTTTTTATACATATTTTTACAAAACGCCACTTGCCGAATTGGTCTTTTTCAAATTGATAATCTGAATAACCAAACTTTTTTAGCAGTTTTTCAATCTCTTTTTTTTGATTATAGCCGAATTCCAAATAAATAAAACCCTCTGGGGTTAAATAATTTTTAGCCTCGCTCAAAAACTTGGCAATAAAATAAAGCCCTTTTTGTTTCGCGAATAGCGCTTGCTTTGGCTCAAAACTCAAAACAGATTTCTGCACTTTCTTTTTTTCAGCCAGCCCAATATACGGCGGGTTAGCCAAAATCACATCATATTTTTTGCTGTCGAAGTCGGACTTCGACAGCTTTTCAAAAATATTAGATTTAATGACGCGGTATCGATTTTTATTAATATTGTTTATTTTTAAATTCAGCCGAATTTGCTTTAAGCAATTATCATCAACATCCACAAAATCGCAATGGCTGTTGGGCGCATTTTTCAAAACCGCGATCCCGCAGCATCCCGACCCGGCAAACATATCAAGGGCAGCCCTCGGGGAGCCGCCCCGAGGTCTGCCCTTTGCCATTTCTGCTATGGCTTGCTTGACCCAGTGTTCTGTTTCCTCCCGCGGAATTAGCGGTTTATACCGTAAATCAATCTGACAACCGCAAAACTTTTTGTGGCCAATCACATAATCCACCGGCTCGCCTCTTTTCAGCCGAGCTATATCTTTTTCCGCCTCTGGCGTCAACTGCCCTCCATATTTTTCGTTAAGTAACCAAACAACCTCCTGATTATAATTATTATTTTTCATTTTTATTTTTAAGGCAAGGTGTTCAAAAGACATGCAGCTAAAACAAAAAGCCAGACAATCACCGAAGAAAAAACGAGCCACTCCCATAATGTGGCGTTTTTCAAAATAAATGATTTTTCTTTTTTCCTTTCAAAAACTAAATCACCCATTGCCCGCTCGCCATATTTTGCCTTTAGTTTTAAATAAGAATAAACCGTTAAAAAAGAAAAAACAACCACAACCAAACTGAAAACAGTTAAAAAAACAGGAAACATTTGTGAAATTAAATTAAAATAAGTAAATAGCAAGCAAGCTGCTAAAATACAAAAAAATAAAAAATTAGCGATTGTTTCATGGGCTTTTCTTTTTTTGTCCATCGGAAAAAATGGAATAAAAACAGTAAATATAGCGGCCAAAGAAAGAAACACTAACATCACTAAAGTCAAAAATGTTTGTGGCAAAATTTCAAATAATATCAAACAAAATAATAAATTAAACAAGCCAAAAACAAAAAAGCAAATATTAAAAATAAAACGGCTCCGCGATTTTTTTGCGCCAAGATTGCTTAACCAAAAAGTGAGAACTGAATAATTTTTATATCGTTTTCTAACAACCAAAAACAAAATAGCAAAACAAAGCGGGAGAAAAACAAGGTAAGCTGATAGAAACTTTTCAATTTGTATTATCTTTTCCATATTTTTTACTTTAACAAAAAACTGTCTCAATAAAAAGCGCCTTTGATATAATTCTGAAATCAAAAATCCCCAGTCGTTGGGGATCTTTGGTGCGGAGGCAGGTGGAATCGAACCACATACTCAATATGAGTATCATCTGTTTATCAAGCAGAGATCCGCGCCAGCGGACATCAACCTCCCTTACCTCCGCAATTTTATTTTAACATTTCAATAAAACAAAACAATCCCGAAAAAATCGAGATTGTTCTGTTGATACCCATTAGGTATGTGGTCACTGCTTGATAAACAATTGTATTATAGCAAACACTTGCTATATGTCAAGATGCCACTGTGGATAAAATTTTTAGCGATTAAGTAAAATTCTCGGCTGCCTCTGCGGATGGCTTGGGGGCGATATCGTTTAACTGTTTTAAAACTTTTGCCTACCTCCTTGATAAAATCGTCAACATCGGCGCCTTGGAAAATTTTACAAACAAAACTTCCGCCAGCCTCTAGAGTTTGGCAAGCAATTTCAAAGGCTCGTTGGGTTAATTCCAAACAATCAGCTACATCTTTTTCGTGTAAGCCAGTAGTTCCCGGGGCCAAATCCGAAGCAACCACATTAAATACCCCTATGTCTGCCCTCAATTGCTCATCAAAAACGCTTTTTTTAAGAAAAACCGAGTTGGCAGGCATTTCAATTTTAAAATCTTCAAGATCAACGCCAACCACTCGGCCTTTAGGGCCAACTTTCTTGCTGATATATAACAACCAAGAGCCCGGCGCCCCGCCTAAATCCAGCACGGCATTACCCTCTTGGAAAATGCCGAACTTTCGGTCAATTTCTTGTAGCTTATAAACCGAACGGGCCGGGTAGCCCTCTTCTTTGGCTTTTTGAGTAAAAAAATTTTCTTGGCTTAAATAATATCGCATATTCTATTAAGATAGCAGGTTGTTATAAAAAAGCAAAAGGGTAAGTCGTTTTTACGACCTACCCTTAATAACCTCCACTGCAAGAATTGGGCTGCCGAACTCTTTGACATTTTCTCTTAGATAAATATCAATGTGCCCGACAGACACCCCCGTATCTTTAACCTCAAAAATAACTCCTGGAAAGCCCTCTATTTTTAGCTTAGAGCCAAAGGGTATTCTCGGATCGTTGAGGTTAACAGCCACATCGCCAAACTTAACCAGCTCGCCCGAATAGGTTGAAGAGCCCTCGGGAAAATCAGGTGGACCATAAGCCGTGGCTTGAACTAGAATTATCCTTTCGGCAGGCCCCTCGCCAATCTTTGGCAGGGACACCGCTACTGACTTTGTTTTTATTTCTAAATAAGTTGGAAAACTTCCCAAGGTGGAAACAAAAATAAAGCCGGTGAAAGCTATCATTAAAAACAAAAAAATTGTTTTTTTCACTATATTCTCCTTTTAATAGAAACTAAAACGCTCCAAATACGGAGCGATAATTCCCAATAACTGGTTTTAGTATAGCAAAAATAAAATTATGTGTCAACCATAGCAAGCTAAACAGGCCCTAAAATAACTTATGCGGATCGTTTTTGATCCGCATAGTCAATCTTAGACCTTGACATCAAATCGGATCTTTACCAATCTGATGTTCATCTCCGACATTATCGTTTTCTGAAAGAACAAGGGCGGCAGCGCCAAGTATTCCGGCATTTTTGAGTCTAGATGAACAAACTCTAACGCCCTTATTGGGCACCACGCCAGGCAATGAATGCAAAATTGTCCTGGCTTGGCGAATAGCTGCTGTCCAACGGCTCATTCCTCCACAGATAATAAATAGTCCGGGATCAAAAATCTGATTCATCGCTCTCATTCCATGGGCTAAGGCAAACGCAAGCCAACCTTGGATTTCTAACGCTCTATTATCACCTATCTTAGCAGCTTTCTCTATGTGCAGAGGGGTGACCTGATCGCCCCGTCTTTTGCTCCGGTCATAAACAGGATCTTGTGCAACCATAACATCAATTAGAGACCCAGTTTGCGGTGTAATAGCCATCTGAGCAAAATTCATCACTGCCGTCGCCGAGGCATATGCCTCTAAGCAATCATCATAACCACAGTTACATTTCCGTTTCGGCGCACCCGGCGGATGCGGTATTGGGATATGCCCACCTTCGCCACCCCTATAATGAGCACCGGTCACCTTGATGAGCTTATCTGAAGTCGGGTCGTAAAGGTAACCTCCGAATCCAACGCCGCCACCAAGGGTAAAAACATTTATACCTCTCTCGGAACCTTCCCAACCACCAAACATAACTTCGGCATCACCAGCGACATTAGCGTCATTGTCTGCAACGATTTTTTCTTCCCATTGCGGGAAAACCTCTTCTAATGCTTCGACTAAAGGAAAATCGTTAAGAAACTCCATGTTTGGTGAATTCGCCACCATTTTCTTCTCACCGTTCCAAGAAGGGATTCCAAGACCAACGCCTAAAAGCTCTTTATCGTCACTGGCGATTTTATAATAACTTTTAAGCATCTTTATCGCCGAGACTAAGCGACCTATATAATGTTCTGGAATCTCATTCTCGATTTTGGGCACATATGTAGAGTCAAAGAGTCTGCAACTCCCCCTTGAAACAATCGCTAACTTTGTCCCAATAGCGCCTATATCAATACCTATAGCCGCCCCTACTTCAATTTTTTGCATTTTTCACTCCTCCTAAAAATAGCTAAATTAAAAAAATAAACCATACAACATATGGTTTTCTAATTAAGACACTACTCTCTCTCTGGCAAAAAATCAAGGTTTTGACCTAAAAGATTTTAATATTATTGTATATTGTAAAGCCTTTTGTTATAATGACCTTTTGTTATAATGACATAATGAATAAAAGGTTTAATCTATTTTCATTACACTCTTCTTCGGACATGCACCCGAGATCTTGGGTTTGTTTCGGCGGTCCAAAAATAAAAACTACTTTGAGATTTCTAGAGAATGATATTTTGAAAAATAGAAAATTGTCTAGAGATGGCCTAAGTAGGCTGTTGGGAAGTCATTTAAATTGTTCGCCCAGCACAATAAAACAAATACTACAGGGAAAGCGTGAATACTACCCAATTCCTGTAATTTTGGAATTAATAAAGTTAAGTAGCAAAAAGAGAAAATTCCTTCATGACTTTAAGCAAAATATTAAATCTCTGAAAATAAACTCTGCATCTTCTAGGTCGGTTAAAGCCACCTCTGTGTTAAGTGAAAACTTAGCAAAGATCTTAGGGGCTTTTATGGCTGATGGTAGCTTGAGTCTAACCCATTATAATATTGAACTCATAGATGAATATAAAGATAGTGTTGAGGCTTTTATCCGCTGGATAAACGAAGAATTTAGAGTTAGCCCAACATCGCTCAAGAGAAAAAAAAATGCTTGGCGCGTAATTTTTTCAAATAAAATTTTAGCGAGATATTTAACATCTTTTTTTGAAGTAAATCCTGGGCCAAAAACTTTTGATGCCTTTGAGCCAAAAATTATAAAAACTTCTAGTTTAAAGATTAGAAAAAACTTTGCTAGGGGGGCATTAATGTTTGACGGATGCGTGACTATAAGTAAAAAAATAATGTTTAGCTCAAAAAGTAAAATCCTAATAGAATCAATAAAAGAAATCTGGAGCAGAGATAGTGTCCATTTCGGAATGTCTTTTAGCTCCAACCGTAATGAAACGAATCTCTTCACCACATCTAAAAATAGAAAAGAAAAACTGCAAAGCTATTTTGAAAAAAATACCCAAAAGTGGAAGCTTTTCAAATGGATATCTGGTGATTTAACTCAAAGCCCTGTAATTAAATCGAAATCCAGTGCCAGTTATGTAGAAAAAACGCTTGAAATAATTCGCAAGGCCAAATATTGTGACACTTTTTTTATAAAAAAATCTTTAAGATGTAATCATACCACAGCTAGAAACTACCTAAAGATTTTAAGAGACCAAAAAAGAATAAAATTAACGAATAAACCCAATCAAATTACCCAATACATTTCACCAAAAGCAACTTTAATTTTAAGAACTAAGGCTCACAATTTTATTTTTACAAAAATAAAAAAAGAGTATGGGACATACAAGAGCTTTTCCGGAATTCTAAACATTAAAAAAGCCACCTTTTCGAGATGGCGTGTAAAAAAAAGTGGGATACCAATCCACATCCTTAAATTAACATGTCAAATTCTCAATGTTGATTTTAAAAAAATGCGCAAAGGTAACATAAAAAAAATAGACAGAGAGATAGCAGAAATTATTTAATTTTTTTCCCAAAACTTAAAAATTGCTCTCCTTCAATAATTTTTTCAAGTATCTCTTTTATCTTTGCAACATCCACCCTAATTTGAGCCATTGTGTCTCTATCTCTTAATGTAATTGTATTGTTTTCTAGTGTTTCAAAATCACAGGTAAGGGCGACTAATGTGCCAATTTCATCTTGCCTTCTGTATCTTTTGCCGATGTTACCTGAATCGTCAAACTCGCACATAAAATCTTTTTTCAGTTCATTGAAAATACTTCTAGCTTTTTCTACCAGCTCGGGCTTGTTGGCTAACAATGGGAAAATAGCCGCTTTAATGGGCGCTAATTTGGCTGGAAATTTTAAAACTATTCTGGTCTCGCCCTTTTCCAACTGCTCTTCTACGAACGCCTCGGTCAAAACAGCTAGCATTGTTCGGCCCACGCCAACCGATGACTCAATAATGTGAGGAATATATTTTTCTTTAGTTTCGGGGTCGGTATAATCCAAAGCCACCCCGGAAAATTTGCTGTGCTGCGATAAATCATAATCGCTTCTGGCGTGAATGCCTTCTAATTCCTTAAAACCAAACGGAAAATTGTATTCAATGTCATAGGCCTCCTTAGCGTAAAAAACCAAGTTTTCGTGCTTATGCCATTTCAAATTTTTCTCGCTTATACCTAAGTTTAAATAATACTGCCATCTACTTTGCCTTAATTTTTCATATTCTTCCATTTCTTGATTGGGTGAGCAAAAATACTGCATTTCCATTTGCTCAAATTCGCGAGTTCTAAAAATAAATTGACGGGCAGTTACTTCGTTTCTGAAGGCCTTACCAATTTGTGCGATACCAAAAGGAATTTGCACTCTGCTTGAATTCAAAACATTCAAATAATTAACATAAATCCCTTGGCAAGTTTCGCCTCGCAAATAAACCGGGTCGCGACTCCAATCTTCAGTAAAATTACCCAAATTAGCCTTAACTAATAAATTAAATTTTTTCACTTTTGTCCAATCATTTTTACCGCAACTCGGGCATTTTATTTTGCTTTTGTGTTCATCAAAAAGTTTATTAATTTCATCTTCAGTCATTTTCTCATCTGCCATAACTCCAGCTTCTTCAAGCAAATGGTCAACTCTTAAACGGCTATTGCATTTTTTACATTCAGTTAAAGGATCGGCAAACCCGCCAACATGACCCGAGGCCTCCCAGATTTTAGAGTGCATAAAAATAGCCGAATCGAGCCCCACAATATTTTCTCTTTCCTGCACCATGGCCTTCCACCAAGCGGCCTTAATATTATTAGCCAATTCAACTCCATATGGACCCAAATCATAGACAGCCGAAAATCCACCATAAATTTCCGAGGAAGGGAAAACAAATCCTCGCCGTTTACAAAGCGATATAATTTGCTGCATTTTGTCTTTTGTCTGTTTGTTTTCAGCCATAATTATTGTGTCAGATCCATTACCTTAGCTGAACTAACTGTCAAAGCTTTAGATTTCTCGGAGATAATATCGCTAGTGAAAACATCCTGACCTAAAATATCAGCCTCGCCAATCAAAATATTACTACCATCAAACGGCTGGTCGACTTCCACTTGAAACCACAAAACCATCCCCCCATTTTCCGAAGCATTATAGGTAGATAAATCGCCCACATTCCAGATAACTTCCCGAGAAGTTGAGTCAAATGTAAACTTGGCATCAGCGGGCAGCATACGACCGGTTGGGCGAACATTACTAGGCAAAATCGCTTTTATTTTAACATTAGTTAAATTATTCCAAGAATTATCTAGCTCCCAAGCAATCGTAAAGGTAGAACCGTTAGTTGAAGTGGCCAGTTGACTAGGCCCAGAGCTATTAAACTTATCGTCTTGAAAATAAGCGCTTTGCAAGACTCCAGCTATCGAGTTAATCTTGGTTTCAAAAGATTTTTGCGTGCCCCCAATAGCGATTTTCTCTGCGAGGATCGGATTGACCATTTTACGGCCAGAGGAGCCATCTTTAACTTGCACCCAAAATTCTACCTTACCTTCTTCGCCTGGATCCAAATATCGTAAATCCGTAACATTCTTCCAATCCCAGATAATTGAATTATCACCCCGGCCAACTTCGCCATCAGTAGTTTTCAAAGTAGTTAAATCAAAAAAATCGCCCTCTAAATTTAGCAACAAAAACTTTTTCTCAATGGCCTTGTTGCCGATATTCTGGAAAAATATCTCATAATGCAATAAGTCGCCCACATCGGCTATATAGTTTTGTGAACCATTAACCATTTGTGAAACGCGTAAAGCTGGTTGAGCTATCTGAACGGTTTGCGAGGCCTCTTTCAAAACAATAAAATTATTATCTTTGATAACGCCTAACTGGGCTTGAAACATCTTGCCTTCGCCTTCTTGACCATCTAAAACGCCACTAATAGTTATCCGGCCGCCGTCAGCGGGCGACAAAGCGGCGGGCTTCCATTCGGTTTGATCCAATGGTTTTGGCTTGGCTGTGATAAAAGTAAAGCCGTTTGGATAGATTATTTTAACTCGTAGATTATCCAAAGAGGCCTGCATATTAGAAAAGTAGTTTAATGAAAATTCTAAATCGTCGCCCGGCTCAATTTTAGCGGGCAAGTCAAACTCAAAAGTTAAAGGCACAAACTGAATTTGAGAAATAAAGCTAGTTTTGGACTCGTATCTGGCCTTTAACCCTTTAGGTTGATAACTTGCCCAAGCCTTAGCTTCTAATTTATCGTTTTCCTTACCAAAAAGACGCGCCTTAAAACTTATCACCCGTTCCTCCCCCGGATAGATATCGTCAATGGTTTGGGTAATGCGTCCAGCAAATTGACCTGCTTGATCAGTGGAAGTGGCTGGAATAATTGTTGAAGGCACGGCGTTAGCGGGATATTCAAAAATCAATTCGGCATTTTCTAAACGCACTTTACCGTTGTTCTTAAATTTTACTAAATACTCAACTTCATCGCCAGCTTGAGCCATATTCGGCCCCAAAATTTCTAATTTCAAAATTTCCTTTGAGTAGATATTAGTTTTCCAATACCAAACCCCGGCTATAGCCAAGCCTAAAAAAACAATAATTAAAAATAAAACTATTTTTCTCATATATTTTATTACAGATTAAGCTATCATAATCGTTTAAGGGCAAAATTTCAAGCTATGAAATATTTTCCCGCAAATAAATAAAATAATTTTTGGAAATATCCCAAAGATTTTGCTGGGCTTCTTGACCAAAGCTTACCTTCCCAGCTTCGGCCCAATCTTGGCTCAACCAAACTCGCAATGCCTTGACCGTATCTACCTTAATAGGAAACCACAAGCCGCTTTTCTTTAAATCATTGGCTGAAAAACATTGCCAGCAAACCACCCCGCCCTCGCTAGGCACGAAAAAAAATGTTTCGGGCAAAAGCTTTTTACAGCAAAGCGGACAATGATGTAGCTCGGGGCTATAGCCCAAAACCGCAAAAAATTTCCATAGAGAATAATGGCAAATAATTTCTAATTTCAAATTTCTAATTTCTAAATTTTCAATTACTTCAAAAGTCTGTAATAAAAATCGCCAAAGTTTTTCATCCGTGGCCTCTTGGTTCGCGAATTGATTTAATAACTCAACTATTTTATAAATAATTTGCGATTTTTCAGGTTCTTGGCAAATACTATCAAACCTGTCAACCGCTACAGCATCAGTTAAAATTTTGTAGCTTTTACCCTGAACAAATTCAATTTCTGATAAATAAAAAACATCCGCCCCAGCTCTTAGCTTGGAAGTTATTTTGCGAATGCCTTTAGCCACCACCTCAATTTTGCCGAACTGCTCGGTAAAAATAGTTAGCAACTGATCGGCCTCGCCCTGATCCTGTTTCTTAATAAAAATTCCCTTGGCGCGATATCGTTGATGCATAATATATTTATCTTAATCAAAAAAAGACTATTTGAAAAGTAGGCATCTTGCAAAATATTAAGATGTTTATTAGTATGTAGACGAGCTGGTTGAAAGTCGCAACCACTCAAACAATAATCAATAAATTATTTCTATGAATATCAAACCATTATCAGATCATATTTTAATTGAACCGGTATCTTTTGAAGAAAAAACCAAAACTGGCATTTTTCTGCCTCAATCAGCCGACAAAGAAAGGCCAGAACAAGGTAAAGTAATCGCTGTTGGCGCAGGCAAAATTGGTAAAACAGGTGAAAGAATGCCAATGGAAGTTAAGGCGGGCGACACCGTTCTTTTTACCAAATACGGCCCCAGCGAAATAAAGGTTGACGGCAAAGAATATCTCATTGCCAAACAAGATGACATTTTGGCAATTTTAGAAAAAGAAAAATAAATCTAAAAATATGGCAAAACAAATTTTATACTCCGAGGAAGCTCGGCAAAAACTAAAAGCCGGCGTTGATAAATTAGCTAACGCGGTTAAAGTTACTTTGGGTCCTCGAGGTCGCAATGTGGTTTTAGATAAAGGCTATGGCTCCCCCACTATTACTAATGACGGCGTAACTATTGCCAAGGAAATTGAACTGGAAGATAAAATTGAAAATATGGGCGCGGAAATCGTTAAAGAAGTTTCTACTAAAACCAATGATGCGGCGGGTGACGGCACCACTACAGCCGTTGTTTTAGCGCAATCATTGATACAACAAGGTTTTCGCAATGTGGCGGCCGGAGCCAATCCTTTAGCTTTGAAACATGGCATTGAAAAGGCTGCTGAAGCCATGGTTGCTGAATTAAAAAATATTTCTAAACCAATTGCCGGCAGAGAAGAAATAGCGCAAGTGGCCACTATTTCCGCTGAAGACTCTGAAATGGGCAACTTAATTGCTGAAGTAATTGACGAAGTAGGCAAAGACGGCGTAGTAACTGTAGAAGAATCAAAAACCTTTGGCCTTTCCAAGGAAATGGTCAAGGGCATGCAATTTGATAAGGGTTATATTTCCCCTTATATGGTAACTAATGCGGAAAAAATGGAGGCAGTGTTAGAAGACGCCCCTATTTTAATCACTGATCGCAAAATTACTTCTATCCAAGAAATTTTGCCCATTTTGGAACAAATCGCTAAGGGCGGTAGAAAAGACTTGGTCATAATCGCTGACGAAATTGAAGGCGACGCTTTGGCTACTTTAGTAGTTAATAAATTACGAGGTGTCTTAAATGTTTTAGCTATTAAAGCTCCGGGTTTTGGCGATCGTCGCAAAGAAATGTTAGAAGACATTGCAGTAGTTACCGGCGGCACGGTTGTCTCGGAAGACCGCGGTATGACCCTAGAAAAAATAACTCTAGATAATTTAGGCAAGGCCAGACGAGTAGTGGCCACCAAAGAAAAAACCATTATTATTGACGGCTCAGGCAACAAAGAATCTATAGAAAAAAGAGTTAAGCAAATTAAAGCTGAACTGGAAAACTCCACTTCGGATTTTGACAAAGAAAAATTACAAGAACGATTAGGCAAGTTATCGGGCGGAGTGGCCGTGATTAAGGTAGGCGCCCCGACGGAAGTTGAACAGAAAGCTCGCCAACACAAAGCCGAAGACGCCTTAGCAGCCACCAAAGCGGCGGTGGAGGAAGGTATCGTGCCAGGTGGCGGAGTAGCTTTAATTAGAGCAGCTAAGGTGTTGGTCAATTTACAGGTTGACGCGGAAGAAAAAATTGGCGTGGCTATTTTAGCTAAAGCAGTGGAAGAACCCTTGCGCATGATTGCCAACAACGCGGGCGTGGAAGGTTCAGTGGTGGTGGAATATGTTAAAAAACAGGAAGGCGGCCAGGGCTTTAACGCGCAAAGCAGAAAATATGAAGATTTATTGAAGGCCGGTATTATTGACCCGACTAAGGTAGTCAGAAGCGCTTTGCAGAATGCGGTTTCCGGAGCGTCAATTTTATTGACCACCGAAGCCGTAGTGGCTGATAAGCCCAAAGACAAAGACGATAAACCAATGGGTATGGGTATGCCTAACATGGGAGGAATGGACTACTAGATAGGAATTAAGAATTAGGAATTAAGCAAAACAAAACCGCCCCGATTTCTCGGGGCGGTTTTGTTTTTCAGTTTATTTAATAGATTTCCAGATTATGTCAAAAAGTTCGCGGTGCGTGTTGGCGATATTTTTATTTTCAATAACCATTGCCATAATGGGTAGAGTTAACTGATTAATAATAACCCTTGAAGGAGTAATAACTAAATTGGTGTTTAGAGTTGTTTCTTTGGGCAATATTTTTATTTTTTCATTAAAGTTTCTTTCTACTTCTTTGTGTTTTCTTGTTATGGCAGAATCTTGGAGGATTAGCTTGATATTGATATTTAACCTTGCTCTTTGCTTAATAAATTTAGCAAAGTATCGTTTATCTAGGCCGAGCCAAAGATCTTGATTGCCTATTACTAAATAATCTTCATGGGGCCTAATATCGTTGAGAATATTTTCATACACCGATTTGACTGCTTCCCTCCCTTCATAATATTTAATTAAGCTTCCGCTGTCTTTTTGGTTATAAAGTAAAGAAAATTCAGGCAAACTTTTCTTAAGCTGTCCTCTTTTAGTTTCTAGTATTAAATTTAGTTTTTCTGGGTTTTCAGCTACAAATAATTTTTTCCAGCCCTTTATTTCTATGTTCATTAAACCCTTTTGTTTAAGCAACTCCACAACCGAATAAACGGTGGTTCTTTTTAGTTCAGCAGAACTGGCAATTTTCAAAATAGTTGAAGGGCCAAGCGTTAAAGCAACTAAATAAACAGAGGCCTCTTTTTCATTAAGGCCCAAATTGAGCAGTATCTTTTTTAACTTCTCATTTTGCATAAAAGTGTCTGATAATCAGTCAACAGATATAACCTATATTATTACACAAATAAAGTCAATATAATCTATCTGTCGACAAATTTGACGAATATTATGAAAATGCTAGAAAGACACTAGCAAAAAGCTCAAGAAAGGAGTGATAAAAATGGAGAGCTTATTAAAAATACTAAGCATGCTACTTTTTTATAAGTCATTTTTTATCGTGTCCTATTTTATTTTTATTCGTCCAGCCAGTGGAATGAAAAAATTAAAATATGACATTATTTTTTCAGCTTTAGTTTTAGCTGAATTAATTTTTGAATGGATAGGGAGGACATTATGAATAATCAACTCTATAAACAAATCAAACATCATCAACACGAGGGATATGAAACTGATATTATTTTATCGCAGAGGCATACTCTAAGAGGATTCAAGGTTAACGAAGACGTTTTAAGGCCGGAAAAAATGACATCAATATGGCTAGCTCGTTGGTTATTTTTCAATAATATGATTTTTATTGATAAGATTGTATTAGACCTTGGGTGCGGAAGTGGTATCCAGGGAGTTGTTATGGCACTATACGGCGCAAAGAGGGTGTTGTTTTCAGACAAATCTGAGGTTGCTTTTGGGAACACTAAGGAGAACGTTGAAAAATTTGGGATAGCTGGTATCTCTGAGATCTTCTGCGGAGATCTATTAGAAAAGATTTTTAAAGATTCGGATGTAGGGCTAATTGTTTTTAATCACCCATTTTTCTCGGACCCTGACGAAAATGCGCCTAAAAGTATGGTTGATAGGCAAGGTCTTATCCATAGATTTTTTGAAGAATCTAGGAGTAAATTTCCTCTTGCATCTATAATTATGCCTTTCTACCATAGAGCAGGACATATCAACGATCCCAGCCAGCAGGCACTCAAGCACGGCTATAATGTTATTGAGAGACTTAGGCTAGATGTGCGGACTGGTTTGCAAAAAGGTCTAATTTCAATATATGAGGTTAGACTAGCTTAAGTAATAAAAAATCCTCTCTTGTGCTTGTGAAAGAGAGGATTTTTAGTTATAATACGGGTGTATGGAAATTGATAAAACAAAAGAAAAGTTGATGCTTGATGTGGCGCAAAAATATGATTTGCGGCTGGTTTTGCTTTTTGGCTCGCAAGTAGAGGGCAAGCAATTACACTGCGAAAGCGATTTTGATGTGGCCTATCTAAGTCATAGGAAATTGGATTTAATGGAAGAGGCGCGAATGATGACCGAAATGGCGCCGTATTTTCATAATGACAACATTGACTTGGTAAACTTGAAAAACGCTCCACCTCTGCTTTATTACGCTGTTTTTGACAAGTGCCAAGTTTTATTTACGGAAGATGAGCTATTATTTCCAACTTTGCGAATTTACGCTTTTCGTAAGTTTGTGGAAATGCAACCGATTTACGAGCTTAAATATCAAAGGTTAAAAGAAAAATATAGCAAAATAAAAGTTTAAATATGACTTTTCAAAAAAGCGTGGTGAGTGAAAAATTAGATCGCACAAGCGGATATCTTGATGAAGTAGAAAATTTGTTTAGGTTTTCTGCTAAGGAAATTTTAGCTGATTCTGAAAAGCTACATATTGCCGAGCGGCTTTTTCAGCTCATTGTTGATGAAATAATTGATATTAACCAGCATTTTATCAAGGAATTACATTTTGATCTCTCCAATGATTTGGAGGGCACTTTCCACATTTTAGGAGAAAATAATATATTGCCACAGGACTTTGTTTTAAGAATATCACCAGTAGTTGGCTTGCGCAACCGATTGGTCCATAGATACGAGAAGTTAGACCCGAAAACTTTTATTGAAAGCTTTCAAAAAGAATACACTGATTTTGAAGAGTATATAAAATTTATTATCAATTATTTAGAAAAATAAAAAATTATGAATTGTCCAAATTGCCCAGAAACAAAGTTAACAGAAATTGTTTTTAATAAGGTCGAGGTTAATCGTTGCCCAAAGTGTTCGGGTTTGTGGTTTGAAGAAGATGAGCTACGAAAAGCCAAAGATGAAAAAGACCAGGGCTTTAACTGGTTAGATATTGATTTATGGAGCGACCAAACAAAATTTCAACTGGGAAAGGGCCAAAAGGCCTGCCCCAAGGACGGCGTGCCTTTATACGAAGTTCGTTATGGTGATTCTGACATCAAAATTGATGTTTGCGAACAATGCCGTGGTATCTGGTTAGACCAAAACGAGTTTAAAAAAATTGTTGAATATCTAAAAAATAAAGGCAACAACGAAATGTTTAACAATTATCTAGCCAATCTTGTCGAACAAGGAGTTGAAGTTTTCACCGGCCCAGAAACATTAAAAGAAGAGCTGGTTGATTTTCTGACGGTGTTAAAATTTTTCAATTACAAACTGCCCATTCAGCATCCGTATTTCTCGGAACTAATAAAGTCGTTGCCAAAATAATATAGGGGCAGACCTCTAACATTTTTTTATAAATGTTTTATTCAATATGGGGGAGGTCTGCCCCTTGTCAAGATATGTTAATTTTATACATTGTTC
>JAPLWE010000050.1 GCA_026396705.1 Candidatus Gribaldobacteria bacterium | reverse complement strand
TTCAAAAATATCCAACATTCGTGATTTTTCGCATACGCCATTAAGTATCGTTGCTAAATCGGTTTTTGGTTTATCGTTTTCGCTTTCTGCTTTTTTCCACTCGTTAAAAAACTCATAAGGCGCCGTTAAAGAGCCAAATTTACTTTCAATGCCATTTGAAATAATAATGCCCATGTTGTACCAAAAAATCTTGGGTATTGTGTCTTTATAATCTTTGATATTATCTTTATATGCGTCCAGCAAACTTTTGTGGCTGGCCTTAAGCTCCAATAAAACCAGTGGAATGCCGTTGACAAATAAAATCACATCGGGCCGCCTGGAATACATCTCCCCCACCACCCACATCTGCGACACAGCCAAAAAATGATTGTTTTCTACTTTTTCAAAATCAAAAAACTTCACCCTCTCGGTTCCTGTTTCCCCGTTTTCTTTGGCTACGCTAACATTAACGCCATCGCATAATAATTTATAAACTTCTTGATTGGCTTTTACCAGCCCTAAATTAGACCTATTGCGAGTGATAACATCAACGGCTTGAGATAAGCTTTCGCTTGGTAATTCAGGGTTAAGTTTTTGTAACGCTGGCAATAAATATTTTTTCAACACAACTTCGCCCCGATGCTCTCGGCCCAACAACAAATCCCCCTCATCACTAAAAGCATTAATATGGCAGTTTTTATCCCCCCAAATTTTCTTAATCATCTTCACCACCGTCCCCTCCACCAAATTGTCCTCATTGAATTGGTTCATAGATTATTTAAAAATAAAATTTCGGGTTTTTCTCTCTGTATTTATAATATTTTACCAAAAACTCTGCGGCATCAGATTCAATGTCGCGAAAATTTAACATTGCATTGGTTGACCTTCGACTATAGGAGTTGAAGTATAAATTTTCATGAGCAACATCTCCCTTATTGCGAGCATCCCATAATTTTTTTGCACTCTCTACTGTTTTATTTGTAACTTTGATTTTCTTACCCGCTAATGCAATAACCTTTTTAGTCGGGAGATTCTTAAACTTCTTTTTTGGTAATCCAAAATGATCATCTTCTCCGATATGCCAACATACTAACTCAATACATTTAACAAAATTCAATATAATTTCTAATTCATTGAATATCCCGGATTCTCTCATAGCTGTGGCACGCTGAAAATATACCAGCCCTTTTGTAAAAATTAAATCCCGAAACGATAAGTACTTTTTGGCTTTTGACAAAAATCCTTCCGGAAATTGTTTTGGAAAAAAATTATGTCCGTTGACGAGTGGTCCGGGTAGCTTCAATCTTATCAATTGTCTATTTTTCTTTATAAAAATTCCTATAATTTCGAAGTCATAGAACTCATCACCTCTTTTGATTCTTTTTTTACCTAACTTCACTATTTTATTTTTGGCAACCAAAGAAAGAGTGCTTGAAATGTCCAAAAACCTCTCAACTGCTGTTTTCAAGGCATCATACTCGCTATGTGTTTCCACTTCTGTTATAATTAGATATTCGCTCTCGAAAGTACGAACACTAATCAACCCTTGTGGATAGTAAATATAGTTTTTCACGCCATGCTCTAAGCAATGAAATTCGGTATCTTTTGATCGGACAGGTATAACCGGACGATCGTCATCAAGATGATATTGATCATAGCTTTTTAAAATAGTACATCCTCCCAACCGAACCTTTTTATTCGGCATATATGATCCTAAAAATTTTGCGTACACATTATACTTCATAAATTATTTCAATTCTCGCTTACCCGTGACTAGCTGGGGAATTAAAAGGTCGCGGGTTTGGGAGAGGGTTTGGTTTAAAATAGTTAATTTTTGCATTTCGTCAAAGTATTTGCTTACTATATTTTCAAATTCTAATGCTATTTTTTCCGTAGGATAGACAAATTTAATATTTTCTAATTCCGCCCGATTTACTGATTTATAAATAGCTCCATTGCCAATCATATCTTTTTCGGTAAATTTTGACGCGAACATTAAAAACAATAATGACTGTAGGGCCTGTTTATGTCTAATCGCACATAAACCGCGACCAAGAATAATTTTTTTATTCGCAATATTCATTCGGCCAACTGGCGCACGAACACTAAATAGCAAGTCGTTATTTTCAGTATATTTATTTCCGGCATTTGAGTAAACTCTATCAATTGGATATTTATGTCCAAAATCAGCAACGCCTTGGTGAAATGGCAGCCCCAACTTTTCAAAATTATAATTATCTGATGTTGGCGATTGCCCCATAATTAAATTGGCAATATCTTCCAGTTTTTTCACCTCCCAGCCCTCGGGGATGGGGCCGTAGGGGGTGTGGCTGTCAATTAGTTTTGATTTTTCGTGGCCGGGAAATTCAAATTTTACAAACCATTCAGTGTATAATAATTGAGCTATTTGTTCTAATGTCTTTATACGCTTTTCATTGTTTTCAATCAAGTCGTCATAAGCCGACAACACCCCAGCAATCCGTGTTTGAATTGCGACATCTGGAACATCAAACACAAAATCTTTAACTACTTTCCAACCCGCTCTTGGCATTTTTGTACCATTGCCAGCACCCGACGCCTTAGAGATAAAATCTGGACTTGCTATGAGATAAAATAAATACGAATTATCGCAATTGCTTTTCGGTTTTAATACGGCTATATCAGTTGAGCAAACACCGTCAAACTTTGGTTTATACACCTTCCTAAAATAAGGCCTCAAACTCCCGTATAATACATCGCCTGCAATAAACTTTTTCTTTTGGCTCGTTGCATCGGAAGATTTTCCTATGTCAGAAAGCCTCAATGTCTGTTGTTCAATGTGTTCCAATCCAATATATGACAAGTCCTCCGAGGCACTCGGAAAATAAGCGTCCCTCTGCTCTCGTGCAATATCTTTAATTTTTACTTTCTGGAAAGTTGGCATATTGGATTACTTTTTCTTTGGCAATAATTTTTTTGTCGCTTGTTTAAGCCTTTTTGCGGATTGCTTTATATTCTCTGGCGTTGGTAGCTCTTCGGGCATAGCGCCACCCAATTCTTTGATGGTTTGGCGCACTTTTTTGCCAACATCATAATGCGCGAAATTTGCTTTGTTTTCACCGAAGATTTTTTCTCTTTTTAGCTTAGCTTCCGCTTGTGTGGTGCGAAAAAGATTGGCGGCCAATTCCTCGCTGCCCATATGATCAAGAATCGCTTCATTCTTTTGCAGTTGCTTTTTCGCATGAATATCTCTTTGCCGCAAACCCCCATAAAGCCCAGCATATCCAAAATCTTGGAAATTACCATAATTCATTACGCCTGCGTTTTTGGCAGCTGAAGCTAAATTTTTGTTATGCGTTTTCATTTCACCACGCAAAAACAACCGCTTATTATCTTCAATCTCAATATCGTGAACCTCTTGCCTCCTAGTTTGAATTACAAAATAGGTTTGAGCCAGCGCGATTTCTTCTTTTCTGGGATCACCATTTTGGGCTATTAAATAGCAGGCATAGCGAGAAAGATCGTAATCTTGAATCTCCCTTGGCGCTTCTTTTGTTGTGTTAGTTGCTATTTTTATCATTTTCGTGACGCCACGAAAATGATCCTCAATATTTTGCCCGCTATTTTTGCACGATTCTTTTGCTCTTGATATGGCTACATCGAAATTCTCCCAACGCGCATATCCCAACGGGGCCATTAGGTCGCGGGCGCTCCAGTATTCTTGACCATATTCATTTATCTTTTTGATTTGTTCAAAAATATTATTTGGCATAAATTTATAAAAATTATTTATAAAATCTTTTTCCAGTCGTTTTGGATTTTCTGCTCTAAATTATGAGCTTCTTTGGTTAGGGTAGCAAATTCACTCGCCAGCTCTTTCATTCGCTTATCAAAATCAATATTGCTCACTTCTTTTTCTATAATTTCCACATATCGCCCCGGGTTAAGAGAATAGTTATTAGCTTTTATTTCTTCCAGGTTCGCCACCTTACACCTGCCTTTTATATCTTCATACTTTGCCTCGCTTTTTTCTTGGCGATAACGACGAACAATGCCAGCGATTTCTTGAATTTGTTCATTAGTCCATTCGCTATGGGCTCGGTCAATTGGCGTGGCAATATCTTGGGCATTGATAAATAAAACTTTATTTTGCCTGTCTATGCCAGCTTTCCGCTTATCAAAAAACCACAGGGTGCAAGAAAGCGTAGCATTCATAAACATATTATTGCCCACCGAAATAATCACATCAACCATTCCTGCCTCAATCATTTTTTTGCGAATTTCTTTTTCCGCGTTGCCAGCGTCACTGGCTGAATTAGCCATAACAAAACCAGCCCGGCCTTGTTTGTTCAAAGCACTTAGAAACATTTGCATCCATAGATAGTTAGCATTACTAATTTCACCTTTGCCAGTAATAGGCAGCCCTAAATAATAACGAGGGTCGCCCTTAATTTTTGCTGGGTCAATAACAATTTGCTTGTTTTTATCTTTGCCTTTCACATTAAACGGCGGATTGGCCAACACAAAATCAAAAGCACCCACGCTATTGAAGGCGTCGGCATAAAAAGAATTAACTTCTTTAATGTTTCCCGACAGTCCATGAATGGCTAAATTCATTTTGGCGGTGCGGATGTTGCTGGTGCCTTTTTCTTGGCCATAAAGCGCCACCTCGTTCATTACTTGTGATTTTTTTTCACAGTGCGATTTAACAAAATTGGCTGATTGCACAAACATTCCCCCACTGCCACAAGCCGGGTCAAGAATTTTTCCGTGATAAGGTTCAATAATTTCTACTAACAGCTTAACAATGGATTGCGGGGTAAAAAACTCTCCGCCCTTTGCCCCCTCCGAGCGCGCAAACTCGCCCAAAAAATATTCATAAATTTCGCCAAAAGCATCTCCCTCAATATCATCGGGGATTTGATTAAAATTTTTAAGAAGTGTAATAAGTATTTTACTATTTTCCCCAGGAATTTTATGAAGCGAGGTATAATCCTGTGGTAGAACGCCAGCCAAATCAGTATTTTCCGCTTCAATTTCCTTCATGGCATTATTGATAGCCAATCCGATGTTTTCGCTTTCGGGCAAGCTCATTAAATAAGAATAAGAGGCAATCTCAGGCAAAAATAAAACGCCTTTAGCCTTATATGTGTCAGAGGTAATAGGCGCCTTTCGGCTGGTATTTGAAGAATACTCATTTGACCCCCTATCTTCTACAATCCACTTTTGTGTTCGCTTAAATCGCACATCGGCAAATTTTAAAAATATCAACCCCAAAATCGGCTCGGATATTTCATTAAGCTTTAGGCCAGAGTTCGCCCGTAGCTGTTCCGCCGCCGCCCATAAGCTTTCGTGTAATTGTTTACGATTATTAGTTGTCATATTCTCATTATACTCTCTTTGAAATTTTAGGGGTCGGGTTCTTCGGGGTTTTTGCTATCTTTATAACCTCTTTGCGATCTTTTCCATCGCCAACTAGTCGCACATAATACTCGCAACCATCTACCCCCAAAGCCCCACATTGGCAAAAAACCATTTGTTTGCGGGTATTCCAAAAAATCTCGTTTCCACATTGAGGGCACTTAAAATAAGTATCCTTTTTAGTTTTAGTATCAGTTGTTGTCGGCATAGGTTTTTATTTTTTATTATTTTGCCAATATAACCGTGAAAATTGCCAAAAAAACACTACTTTTCACGGTTTTACTTTAGGTCACTTTTTTTCGTCTAAGGCTTTTAGAATGGTGAACAAAACTAAAAAGGCCACGGTTAATAGGGCCAAGCTGGGCAATAGTTTATTGGTTACTTCGTTGTAGTCTAAAGGGCCAAAGGGGTTAATTCCCCAAATAGTCATTAAAGCTACTAAGGTAAACAAAACACCACAGGTAATGGCGATTATTGCGCTTAATCTTTTGATTGAGTTCATATTTTTGTTTTTTTACTTTTGCAAAAAGACCTTTCCGTTGGTTTTTTCCAGTATATCTAAAGTGGCCTGCACTGAAGAATTGCTGGTATTCCTTAAAACCATTCTTTCGCCATATGTGTTTATTAATGGCGTTAAAAATTCATCGCCCCAAGACGGAGAAAAAACAAACACGCCGTCAAAATCTACTTCAATTTTTTCATTGTCTTTAACATCTTGCAAAAACGGCTGTAAGGCCAAAAACGCTTCTCGGCCGGTCTGGCGAGAAATTAAAGTTGTGCCAAATTTTTTTATTTCTATTTTCATAGTTAATAAGTAATTAAAGCAAGACAGCCAGAGATATTTTCTTTTACTATTTTAATATCTAAGTCCGAGTTGCCTCCATTTAATGTTAATTTTGCGTTGCCTGTTTGAAAAATTAAATTTATCGGATTTTGAGCAATAACATTTCTCACATATTTCAACCCATTGCCCCGCGCTTCTGGCTCTCTGCCAGAAATCATTTCAGTAAACGCCATCTTTAAGGCCTCCTCGTGGTCTTTAAGATCTGGCCTTACTCTTTTTAGAGTTTTTAATATTCCTAAACCTCTATCAGCCAAAACAATCTGTTTTTTGTTTAAGTCGTAACCAAAAAAAATACCAGGGATATCCAGCCACTGGCCTAGATTATGATCATATGAATTGTTGCCTATCTCGCCAGCAACAGATACAAGCAAGGGAAATAAATCTTTCGTGCTTTTATTTCCCATCATTAAAGTGCCCATTTTTGTGACACGCGCTTGAAATACTCCGCTATCTTGGCAATAAAATTGATCGGGAAACTTTTTATGCAAAAGCGCCCACTCCTTGGCAGTTTTGAATAAATTACTCAAAAAAATATCTATGTCTCCAATATCTTTTTTGAATATAACAAAATTACGGCCCATTTTTTGAGCCTTAATATCACCCTTTTTAATCCTATTAAAAACGGCTACCCTGCTAACCCCTATTAATTCGGCTAATTCTTTTGTAGTATAAAATTCTTTTAATTCCATAGATTGTTAACTTATTTTTCTTAGTATTATCATATGCTAACATTAATGTCAACAGTTAACAAGGACTAATCGGAAATTTTGGCTGGCTAAATTTTCAGTGGTTCTCGGGGCAGTGTCGGCAAAACTCTTAGCATAAAGTTGCGCCAGAGGGGGCTGGACACCATGACCGAGGATTGGGTCATAGAAACATTGTTGTTATTGCCTACCCAGACGCCGACCACTATGTTGGGGGTATAGCCCATGGTCCAGGCGTCGCGGTTATCTTGGGTGGTGCCGGTTTTAACTGCTACCTCGTTTGCGTAATCGGCTAAGTATAGAGAAGAATTAGCGCCAAACATGGGGGTTCGGGCTGTGTTGTCAGATAGAATGCTATTAATTTCGCGGCTGGTTTGGCTGGAAATAACGCGCAAAGAATTTATTTTTGCTTCCTCTAAGATGTTGCCCTTGCTGTCTTCAATTCTTAAAACAAAGTTAGGCATAGTTTTTATGCCCTCGGTGGCAAAAATACCGTAAGCTGCAGCCAACTCTAATAACTTAACTTCCCCGCCACCTAAAACTAAAGCCAAGCCATATCTGCTTGGGTCAGTTAAGGTGGTTATGCCCATTTCTTGAGCTTTGGTTATGGCATTGCTTACTCCAACAAATTGCAGAGTTTTAACAGCTGGCACATTTCTGGATTGAGCCAAGGCTGATCTGATAGAAATTGGTCCCACAAAATACCCGTCATAGTTGTGAGGGTGATAGCAGTCCAAGCCATACCTGTCTTTCTTAGCTGAACCATCAGAAGGACAATTAGGATTGAATTCAGTAAGAGTGTCTTGCAAGATTGTATTAGGACTATAGCCCATTTCAAAAGCAGCCGCATAAATAATAGGCTTAAAGGCGGAGCCAGGCTGACGAGGGCTAATAGCCACATTAACTTGCGGATCAAATGAACAATTAAAGCCTGCTGTGCATTTGGCTGGGTATGATTCTCCGAAATAATCTTTAGAGCCAACCATAGCTAAAACTTGGCCATTTTTGGGGTTAAGCGCCACCAAGGCCGCGTTGTTCGCTTTATATTGAGATAATCCTTTACTGTAATTAGTTATTTCTTTTTCAGCGGCAGTTTGCATTTTGATATCTAATGTAGTAAAAACTTTTAGACCAGCAGTATCAAGGAATTCCTCGCCATATTTTTGAGTAAGATAATCCTTAACCAGCATCACAAAATGTGGCGCTTTAATAATGTTGGCGATGGGCGCGAAAGTTACTATTTCGTCTTTAGCGGCTTGTGATTGCTCTTCGGTGATATAGCCGAGCTTGACCATTTGGTTGAGCACATAATCCTTGCGGGCCATTAAGCCATCTTTATTCGGGCCATAAGGCCAAAGCAAAGACGGAGATTTTACCAAGGCAGCCATAGTGGCCGCTTGCGGTAAAGAAAGGTCATTGGCTGGTTTATTAAAAAATGTTTGCGAAGCCGCCTCTGCTCCATAGATATTAGAGCCAAAGGGCACCAAATTAAGATACCATTCTAAAATTTGTTCTTTAGAGTAGCGTCTTTCCATTTCTAAGGTTAAGACTGCTTCACGAGTTTTGCGTTTTAGTGTTTTATTGGCGGTTAGAAAATAATTACGGATTAATTGTTGAGAAATAGTAGAGGCGCCTTGCGCTAATTTTTTAATCCGCAGGTCAGCTAAGATAGCTCGACCGATGGCTGTAAGGTCAATGCCTTGATGCTGGTAAAAGCTTTGATCTTCCGCTGCCACTACTGCTTGGCCCAGTAACGGAGAAATTTGCGACAAGGGCACTAGGGTGCGTTTTTCTTCGCCAGCTATTTCATAAAGCAGGGTAACGCCTTCTCGGTCATAGATTTTAGTTGATTGGGCTATCTCGCTTTCAGTGAATTTCTCGGGGCGGGGCATATCTTTTAGCAGAAACAAAAATAAGCTAGCTCCTCCGGCCAATCCTAAAATTAAAAATAAACCAAAAAAACGCAGTATGGGTAAAAGCAAGCGCCAGCGACTTTGAAAAATTTTTTTATGTTTATTTTGTTTGGGCATATCTTTTAATAATGATACCGTAAATCATGGTTAACTCAAAACCGCCCAGCTAGCTGGACGGTTTTGAGAGAGATATTTTTTAATTAAAACTCCTCTTCCTCCTCTTCTTCTTTGTCGTCGTCTTCTTCGTCGATATCTAAATCGTCGTCGTCTTCTAAGTCTTTGTCTTCTTCTTCAGTATCTAAATCGTCAAATGTTTGGTCGTAAATGTTAAGCATCATACTTTTTTAAATATTATTTGCGACCTTTCTTAATGATAAAGCCATTATATTGAGCAAAACAACTCTGTCAATAGGGTCTGGCTAAGTTCTTAACAGCCACCCTTTTATTCTATGTTTTTTAATGAGTAAGCCCCACATAAAGCAGCCGCAATAGCGTCGGCGGCATCGTCTGGTTTAGGAATTTTTTCTAAACCCAGTATTTCTTTAATCATTTTTTGCACCTGTTGTTTGTCGGCTCGTCCATAACCGCAAACGCCCATTTTAATTTGCAAAGGCGTTAATTCAATAATTTTAATTTTTTGTTCAGCGATTGCTAAAAGAATTACCCCGCGAGCTTCCGAAACTGGCAGGGCAGTTTTTAGATTCTTAAAAAAGAAAAGTTTTTCTACCACTAAAACATCGGGCTTGAGCCGCTTAATTAGGGTAGAGAGCTCTTTGTAGAGTTTAAGCAATCGTTCGCCAGTTGCTTGCTTGGGGCTAGTAACAATAACACCGTAATCTATTAACTCTAGCTCTCTTTTAGATTTTTTGAGCGCGCCCCAGCCCATGGTGGCTGTTCCCGGATCAATTCCTAAGATAATCAAGGTTTTAATTTTTTAAGTTAGAATAAATATTTTGGATGGTTTCGCTGTCGTCAAGATCGTTGAAAAGTTTGTCTAACTTTTCTCTGTCATTAGCTGATAAATCAATTTCTTCTTTGGCTACCCAGCCCAGCGATGACGATTCGGCTTTAATGCCTTGCGCTTCTAGATTTTTTTTAACTTGCTCTAAATTTTCCGGTTTGGTGTTTATCTCCAGATATTCGGTTGCTTCTTCCTTAAACCATTTGACATCTTCAGCTCCCGCTTCAATAACCATTAGCTCCATTTCTTCTTTTTCTTGGTCGCTAGGATTTGGGGTTTTGGGGTTTATTATTAAAATGCCTTTTTGTTCGAATTGCCATTTGATGGAACCTTCGTTGGCCATCTTAAAATTATGTTTTTGCAAAATTTGGCGCACTTCGCCCAAGGCGCGGTTTTTGTTATCAGTGATGCCGTCTAAAACCAATGCCATATTATTAGGCCCCAGCGCTTCATAAAAAACCTCTTCTAATTGCTCGCCCTCTATCCCGCCAGAACCTTTTTTGATAGCTCGCTCAATATTATCTTTGGGCATACTAAACTTCTTAGCTTCTTCTAAGGCTTGGCGCAATTTAGAGTTCATGGCCGGGTCGCCACCCTCTTTGGCCGCTATAGTAATAATATTAGCTAGCTTAGAAAAAACCTGCCCCTTCTTTTGGTTGTTGGCGTCCTTGGTGCGAGCCACTGTTTTAGCGTGTGAATGTCCTGACATAGTTATCAATTATTGATTATTATTGGGTCACGGCCTCATTCTAACCGAGAAGCAGTAATTTGGCAAGCTATGATTTCTGTTTTTTTCTTAAAAAGACGACCACCGTGGCTGAAGCAATGGCAATAATCAAGCCCAGGAGGAGGGTAAAAACCCTTGGTAGTTTGTTGGTTGAAGGAGAAAATTGATTGATTT
>JAPLWE010000007.1 GCA_026396705.1 Candidatus Gribaldobacteria bacterium | reverse complement strand
CGGCGACATGCGATATAGATCCAGCTAGTTGTGTTAATAGTGGTTTGGTGGGCTATTGGGCTATGGATGAAATGGGTAGCACCACGGTGAAAGATTTATCGGGCAATAACAACAATGGTTTGCTGGGCGGAGGCACGGCTGCGGCTCGGCCAACTTGGGCGCAAGGCGTGCAACCGTTTAGTGGTGGCCGGCCGGGCGGGGGAGCGCTTAAATTTGATGGGGTGGATGATTGGGTGTCAATTAATTCTGATTTGCTTGGCGTTGGGGATATTACTGTTTGTGCTTGGATAAAACCTACTGTTATAGGAAGTACAAATCGGAGGATAGTTGATAATATTAAAACAGAATTTTATGTTGATACCGCAGGAACTTTGGGTTTTATCTCAGATGGTGGAGGTACCGATACTTATAGCGCAACAGGTATTATTGAGATAAATAAATGGCATTATGTATGTGTAAGTAGGAATTCTATTGCTTTGACTGCAAATTTTTATCTGAATGGAGTATTAAGAAATGGTGCCGATGTATCATTGAGGGGTGTTAGTGGTTCTACTTATACAATTATTGGTAATAATTTAGTAAACCACAGGCAGTTCAACGGCTCTATCGACGGGGTGAGGATTTATAACCGGGCGTTGAGCGAGGCGGAGATAAGATATCAATATAATGAGGGCAAGCCAATTGCTTGGTGGAAAATGGACGAGGGCGCCAACAGTTCCACCACTTGCAACGCCACCACCAGCAATGTGTATGACTACTCAGGTAATGGTAATACCGGCGCTTTATCGCTGGGCGGATCACCCGCCACCAGCACCGCCTGGACCGATGGTAAATTCGGCTGCGCCCTGCAGTTTGATGGCACGGATGATCAAGTATCTGTTACCAGTACGAATTTTAATATTACTGGAACTATAACAATTGGCACATGGATTTATTGGACATCTGGTAGAGCAAATGAGAGATTTATAATGAAGGGCGCTGTAAATTCTAGTGGCTGGAGCTTATATTCAAGTGCTACAAACCAAGCATCATTTGTTATCAATAATAGTTATTCAGCTCCTGTAACCATAACATTAAATAGGTGGACATATTTAGTAGGTGTTTATAATAAATCGGATGTACGAATTTATAAAGACGGAGTATTGCAGGGGACTCCTACGGTGTATTCTTCTGATATTGTGAATATTGATAATTTAGTGCGCATAGGATATGACACCACTGGCGCTCATCATTTTAGTGGCTCTCTTGACGATGTGCGGATATACAATTATGCAAGAACTCCCGACCAAATCCGCCAGGACTACACCGCCGGCTCCGCCCTCCACCTCACCCAGTAGTTAAACTCGCTGTCAACACCGAGTGTTGACAGTGGAAATAAAGTAAAAATATGAGAATAGAACCAATTCAAGTAGGCGATTTCGTTCATGTGTATAATAGAGGCAATCGCAAGCAAAATATTATAATTGACGAAAAAGATAAATGGCGTTTTATGCAGGCCTTGCGATTTTTTAACGACAAGAATTCTTCAGCGCATATTTTGCGGCAATTGTTGACACAGCTGTCAACACCGAGTGTTGACAGCATAATACAGGCGGAGACGGTGTTTAGGCTAGGGTGGCCAAAGGACTGGCCAGAAAAAAATCCATTGGTTAGGATTTTATTTTATTGTTTGAAGCCTAATCATTTTCATTTACTTTTGAAAGAAATTATAGAAGGTGGCATTAGCAGATTTATGCAAAAGTTAGGGCTTGGATATACGAAGTATTTTAATATTAAACACAAGGAAGTTGGGCGAGTTTTTCAGGGGCCATATCAATATAAGTTAGTTGGCGATAAACAAATTTATCTTGAATATCTAAGTGCGTATATTCAAGTAAAAAATGTTTTGGAACTTTTTCCGGGCGGGATTCGGGCGGCGGAAAAGAATATCAGTGAGGCTTTGCGGTTTTTAGAGGAATATCCTTTTTCAAGTTGCCCTGATTTTTTAGGTGGTCGTAAATCGTTGATTATTGATAAAGATATTTTAGGGGAAATTTTTCCAACTCCAGATATTTATAAAAAATTTATCATTGATATAATTGAAAGTGGCGACCTTTGCCACGAAACTATTGAAAAGTATATAATAGAAGAGTAAACGCGTTGTCAACACTCGGTGTTGACACACGGCATTATCGACGATGTGCGGATATATAACTACGCGCGCACAGCCGACCAAATCCGCCAAGACTGCACCGCCGGCTCCGCCCTCCACCTCACCCAGTAAGAAGAAAAGGTTATGGATATTCAAAAACCAAAAGTAAAAGTTTATATTGATGGAGCCAATGTTTTCTATACTCAAAAGAAATTGGGGCGTAATTTAGATTGGCAAAAGGTTAAAAACTATTTATCACAAGATAAAAATGTTATAGAATATAGATATTATGTGGGCATTAAAGAAGATGACGAAGCAATAAAAAAATATTTAAAATATTTAGATAAAATTAATTTTGTTATAGTTTCTAAGCCATTAAAAATTATTAAAGTTGATAAACAACAGTTGCTTGGGAATTAAGGTTAAGCGCTTCGGAGCATTTTTTTATTGAGGATATTCCGGAAATTTTTAAATAAAATAACCGGCGGATTGCTCCGCCGGTACTGTAAAACAATTTCATTATACCAAACCAAAACATAATGTCAAGATTTACTAAACAACTTATATTTATCGCGATCGGCGTGGCGATTATTGCGGCTGGGGGGATTGCTATATATGCGGTGAATAACAGGGGAGCGGCCGCGAGTTTGTGGCTGAAGATGGACGAAGGTCAGGGCGCTACTACTTATGACGCCTCGGGCAACGCCAACCACGGCACTATTACTGGCGCCACTTGGCAAAATGAAGAAAACTGCAAAACCGGCAAGTGTCTTTATTTTGATGGCAGCAACGACAGCGTTTCGGTGCCGGATTTTAATATCGGGCAGTAAGACAAATGAAAAACTGAAAATGAAAAATTAAAAAGTAATATAAAAAACACATGAATAAAAAAATATTTTTCAAGCAAATTTCTAAAAAAGTTGCCGCTGGATTAATTTTCGGGGTGGCGATGGTAGCGGGCATAGCCATAACCTTGGCTTTTACCGAGCCAACAGCCGGCCCCAGCGGGTCTAACGAGCCCGCTAATGTAAGAGAAAAAGGCGCTTCGCTTTACCCGGGCCGCGGTTGGCTGGCAAATGCTGGCGCGGGCGATGGCTCAACCGCTTTAACTAAAATCGCTTGCGAGGCAGCTTATTCAAGCAACAATTACCGCTGGCAGTGGTTTGAAGATGCCAACGGCGATGGCGATACCACCGACGGCGAAGACGGAATGTGCGTTTTAATGTGCACTGGCTCTGGCTGCACAAACACTGCCAATTATTCTAATGTTGCTTATCTTTCTGCTTCGTGGAATGGGGCCGAGCAAATGTCGGTTTCAGCGGCAGCGGCCAGCTCAACGGGTGGTGGCACTGTAAACTCTTTAACCAAAACAAGCGCGGGTTGGGCGCTTGACGCTTACAAAAACAGCATTGTTAAAATAACCGCTGGCACGGCTGTTAATTGTTGGGGCTTGGTTAAAACCAACACCGCCGACACTATTACGGTTTATGGCTCGTGGCTTAATTCAAGCTATGTTTCTTGCGGGGGCGGACCAGACAGCAACTCTACTTTTCAAATTTACCAAGACAATATGTATGATAATTCCTGGATTGGCGATTGGACATGCTCGAGCAATTTTCCAACAGGCGCGGTTGTTTGGGGCAGCTACCCCACCACAGCGCAAGTGGGCGCTAATTTAATCGCTTTAGCCACGGCTGATTGCTTGGATGGCAAACGCGATTTACTGCCCAATGAAAGCGACCGAGCGGTAATCACCAGCACAGCCACCGCTGGCACAAGCGGTTTAGTTTTGGAAGACACATCATTGGCTTTGGATGTAAATACTTATATGGGACAGAAAATAAAAATTACCAGTGGCGCCAGCATAAACTCAACTGGCACCATTGAATCAAACACAGCCACTACTTTTACGGTTAGTTCGTGGTCCTCGGGGGCGCCGAGTTCGGGCAATACTTACCAAGTAATTTATGTAACGCCTTTTGCCAGCTACCAGCCCAACACTTCTATTTGCGGGTCAACGAGCTGTATCAAGCATAATAAAGGGCCTTTAACAACTGGAAACTTAAATGATTGGAAAGGCACGAGATTACCCACTTCAATGGATTTTTTTGGCGTTTGCGGTAACGGCTCAGCCAAAAAAATAATCGGCAATTATGGCAGCCAAAACGGCCGAACCGACGAATATTTGAACCAAGCCAATGACTCTGTTTGGGGGTGGCTCTCCGAGCCGGACTACTACAGCGGTGCGCGGGTAGCCGGCGGTTATGGTTGCTCCTACATTGCTGGTGGCTATGTCAACGGTGGCTATCGTTTCCGAGCCATCTTCCGCCCTTAATTCCCCTGATATATTTGGTGATTTGTAAATTTGAATTATTTGTTTATTTTTCTTTTGCTATGGCTCAATATTTTCATACCGCAATTTTTCAATCAGCATATATTTTAACTTTGGAAATTTATAAAACCACTGCAAATTTTAAAAAAGAATATAAATACACTTTGGGTGAAAGATTAAAAATAATCAGCGGGGAATTATTGGATTTGATTGTTTTGGCAAACAGCGCGGATAAAAAAATTGAATTTTTGCAGAAACTAGACAATCAGCTGGAAACTTTAAGAATTCATACTCGCTTGGCGTTTGATTTAAAAATTATCAGTCCGGGAAAGTTGGAAATTATTAACAAACAAATTGAAGATATCGGCCGCCAAATTGGTGGCTGGCAGAAATGGGCAAAGCAATAATTTTGTTTTTCTATTTCTGCCAGAGTTCTCAAGCCCAAGGGCTTGGGGAGAGAGCAGTAAGGGGAATTTAGCCCTTTTCCCCTCTATTATTTTTATATTTATAAAAGTGGTGGGGGGATATTTGAAAAACAGCTTACTTTGCATAAAAGATAGCTCACGGTTCTTGAAAAGCAAAAGGGCAAAAGCTTTGGGAGTGGCTCTCCGAGCCGAACAACAACAACAATGCGCGGATAGCCGGCAATAACGCTTGCTCCAACATTAATAATGACAATGTCAACAATAGCAATCGTTTCCGAGCCATCTTCCGCCCTAAAATTCCCTATTTTTTGATGATGAAAGAAGAAAAAGTTTCGTCTTTGGGTTCAAGATATTTTTGCAGCTCCTTAAAATAGCGATAATAAATTGTTTTTCTTAATTTTAATGAGTGGCAGTGTTGAAAGTGGCCGTAATACGAATTAAGAGTAGCTTGTATTTTTTGCAAAGAGGCGAGCGAGGGAATTTCTTTGGGAAAAATAAGAGGCAACGAGATTTGCGAACCTGATTTTTCTGGCTGGTATTGGGTTTTGGGGTTAAGAATTTTATTAAAATGGCGCAGTTTGTTTTTTAAGCTGGCAACCACTCGCTGGCGGCTTAATGAATATTCGGGCTTGGTGATATAGCCCAAAAAATTGATGCCGTTTTTAACGGGCTGGATTATTTGCTTTTTTGGGTGAAGCTTGAGGGCGAGGCGAGTTTTCAAAAAAATGTCAATTTCGTTTTTCCACCGGGAGAGTTGTTGGGGGCTTTGATGGAGTATAAGCAAGTCGTCCATATAACGAAAGTAGCGTTGGCATTTGAGATTGTGTTTGATAAATTGGTCAAGGTTATTTAAATAAACATTGGCGAAAAATTGGCTGGTAAGATTGCCAATGGGCAGGCCTTTGCCCATTGGGGCGTAAAAAAGCGATTTGTGAGGCGGAATTTTTTGGAATAATGCTTTATCTCCGTGTATAATAAAATTGTCCACTGGATTTTGAAAAATAATTTTGTGGCTCAGCCATAAAATTTCGGGGTGATGGCAATGTTGTTTAATTTGATTGAAAAGAATTTGTTTGTCTATGCTGATGAAAAAACTTTGAATGTCGGTTTGCAGATAAAATGGTGGCTGACCTATGGGTTGAAACTTACGGATAGATTTTTGCAGATATTTGATGGCTTTATGCCCGCCCTTTTCTTTGCGGCAAGCGTAAGAATGGAAAATAAATTTTGTTTCAAAAATTGGCTCAAGATAGGCAACGAGCAGGTGATGGACAATGCGGTCGCGGAAATCTGCGGCCCAAACTTCGCGGGGCTTTGGGTCGGTGATAACAAAACAAGCGTGAGGGCCGGGTTGATAGTTATGAGTTGTAAGCTCTTTTTCTAAGGTGAGCAGTTCTTTTTCAAAATGAATTTCAAAGATAGCCGCGGATTTTGTTCGCCGTTTGTTTTGCCGGCATTGGTAATAGGATTTGAGTAAATTGACAAACGAAAAAACGCCGTCTCTCTCTCT
>JAPLWE010000049.1 GCA_026396705.1 Candidatus Gribaldobacteria bacterium | reverse complement strand
TTCAATCCTTTGCACAATACCTGAAACTACCTCGCCTTCTTTGTCTTTGAATTCTTTGAAAGCCTCTTCTTTCTCTACTTCTTTGATTTTTTGCAAGATAACTTGTTTGGCGGTTTGAGCGGCAATGCGACCAAAATCCTCCTTGCTTTCCAAAGGTAGCATTATTTCTTCGCCTGCTTTGATGGCAGGAGTAAGAAGCTTGGCTTCGTCTATCAAAATATGGCGCTCGCTATTAAAGCGAACCTTGCCGTCTTCTTCTATAATGTCATCGCTTTTGGCTCGTTTTTCTTTAAGTGATTCCATATCTTCGTCAGATAAAAGCATTTCTGGGGCAACGACCTGTCGGACTTGCCAAAACTTTAAGTCGCCGTTTTTGGCATCAAGCTTGGCGATAATTTTTTGTTTTTTGCGACCGTATTCTTTCTTGTAGGCGCTAGCAATGGCTTCTTCAATCACCTCAAAGATTTTTTGTTGAGAGATGCCTCGCTCAGTAGCCACTTCAGATACGGCGAAAGATAATGATTTTAAGTCCATAGTTTTTTATAAAAATTGCTCCGTTCTTTCAGAACCGAGCTTGTTTCTAACATAACAAAACAAAGCTCAATTGTCAAATTTTGCGAGAATTATTTAATAATCCTCAATGGCGTTTTGGTGGTGGCGTAGGGCGACTACTAGGTCGTTTATATCAAGCTCAATGGCGATAATATCAATTTGTTGGGGGGTATCTAGGGGAAGTTTTTTGGCTGAAAGATAAATTTGTGTCATTTTGCGCAACTGGGTTTGTTTTTTGATGGTGATTTGGTCTTCAGGCTGAAAGTTTGGCCGAGCTCTGATGGTTTTAACTTCAGCAAAAATAATTTTACCTTTTTTGCTGGCCACAATGTCTAGCTCGCCAAATGATTTATAGCGAAAGTTACGGCTTAAAATTGTGTAGCCGTTTTTTTGTAGATATTCAGTGGCCATATCCTCGCCCTGTTGACCTAAAGATTGATTGCTCATTGTAGTAATACTTAGGGCAGCCCTAAGTAAATTTTAACAGAGTTTGCCTATTTATCAAAAAAGTATTAAAATATCTTTAATGAAAAAGATTTTTTCTATTTTAAGTTTAACATTTTTCGGTTTGCTCACAGCTGTTTCAACTAAAGCGGTTTGCCCGGTGTGCACTATGGGGGCGATTGCTGGTGTGGGGCTTTGTAGATGGCTGGGTATTGATGATTTAATTACTGGTGTTTGGCTGGGTGGGCTTTTGTTTTCATCTTTGCTTTGGTTTTGGTATTGGCTGATTAAGAAAAAGCCGGCAGTTAAGAATACAAAAATCGGTTTATTAATTTCGTTGGTTTGGTATGGTATCGTGATTTTGCCCATGTATTTTATGGGCATTATCGGCCATCCTTATAACAAGATTTGGGGCATAGATAAACTGCTTTTTGGCATTATGGCTGGCACGGTAGTGTTTGCTTTAGCAGTTAGATTCAACGACTATCTAAAGAGAAAAAATCAAGGCAAGGTGTATTTTCCGTATCAGAAAGTGATTGCGCCGATTAGTTTTTTGGCGGTTGCGAGCGTTGTTTTATATTTTTTAAGCAAATGCAAATAATTTTTAGAAAAATATGTTAGAGCAAGAAAAAATTGATCAATTTATTAAAAAAGCCCAAGAAAGCAAGCAAAATATGCTGGATTTGTCCTCGGACGAGGATTTATCCATAGCCATTATGAACCTTGTTTCCATTGAAGAGCATTTTTTCTTTACCGCCGAAAAAACCAATAAGCCAGAATATTTTGATTTACTTAAGGAAGTGCGGGAAATGCGCAAGGAGTTGCTGGGCAAAATTATTAAAGAATATGAGGGCGAGGTTTGGTGTATTAGTAAGCACTTGCTGGCTGCTTCAATGCGTTTGATGGAAGTAGGCACTAAGGCCTTGGGTCAAGGCAAAAAAGCCGAAGCCGAAGATTTATTTGCCAAGTCATTTCAGCTTTATTCTTTGTTTTGGGGCGTGGCTAAAAAGCTAATTAGCGTGGACGAGGTCAAGAAAATTGATAACACCGCCCTCAATGTCCACGACCAAGAGAAAAAGGGATTTCTTGGTAAGTTAGGCGAACTAGTCAGAAAAGCCATTGACTGCTGTAAAGAATAATAAGCGCTCTTTTGTAGGCTATTTTTTCCCTTCTATTTTGTTCTGAGCGTCTTGTTCCTCCAGAATTTTTCTAATTTTTGCAATCTCATTTTTTTGAGCTTCTTGGCTTAGGATACTTTCTCGCGCTGGAGCTAATGGAGCAATAATAGAAGGTTTTTTAATTTGGTCTGGGCTTTTAGTTTCAAGTGGCAAACAGTTTTTGATTCTTGCTTCAATAATTTTGCGAACATCTGGCTCGGCCATGTCAGCTACTTGCTCAATTATAGCGCTATCCTTGGGGTCTAATAGATTAAGTTTTCCTTCGGGAACCATGTTATTCCCGACTGAGGTAGTTTCCTCTATTGAATATGAATATTTAACACTTTCGCTAGACGCAGAGTTCGGGTCTATGGCCGAAGCTTCTGAAGTTTTTAAGAAAATTTTTTCCGCTTTCAGATCAACTAAAGCCGTTATTTTCCCGCCAGACAGTAGAATATTTTCCAACCCTTTTTTATTTCCTACTTCAATCTTAAAAGCTCCGACTAATTTTACTTCGTTTTTTGTTTCTGGCTCGGGCAACTTTTCTTTTATTGATGGATGATTTTTTTCTCTATTAAAAAATTTCATATTTTTTATTTAACTTTTTGCAGACTTTTATAATTCAAGTATAGCCCAAGAATAAAAATTTGACAATTAAGCGAAATCATATCTATAATAATTATATATGGAGATAGACGATGTCATCAGAAAATTAGAAGATCAACAGATAAAGATCGATGCTATTTATAAGTCGGTGGAAAAAACCCGCAAATATTTTTTAGTCACTCTAATCGTCAGCGCCGCCTGCATAATATTCCCGCTGATTGCGCTTGTTTTTATGCTACCTAATTTTCTAAAAGTAATGACCGGTAGCGGTTTGGGCTTGTAATTTATATTTTTATTTTGGTGGACTCGGGGAGAATCGAACTCCCGTCCCCGCAATGCGAATGCGGTATAATACCACTATACGACGAGCCCGCTTGTTCACAGATTGCCATCAGCTATCTTTTGTCTTATCTTATCAATAAACTGCTTGAAAAACCAGAGATTGTGCATAGTTAAAAGCTGTTGGCCGGTTATTTCTTTGGCGCGGAAAAGGTGGCAGATATAGCCTCTGGTGTGATTTTGGCAGGTAGGGCAGGCGCATGATTTGTCTAAGGGATTTTTGTCGGTTAAAAACTTGCTTTGGTTGAGATTAAGTTTTTCTTTAGCAGTGATAGCTATGCCATGGCGGGCAAAGCGAGTGGGATAAACGCAATCAAACAAATCAACACCGGCTTTGATGGCTTGCTCAAAATCTTCTAAATAGCCAATGCCTAAAAGATGACGCGGTTTTTCGTTGGGCAAGAGGGGGATGGTCCAATCTAAAATTTCATACATTTTTGTTTTGGTTCTGCCTAAAGAGCCCCCAATACCAAAGCCATCAAAATCCAAGCCGCCAATAAACTTGGCGCTTTGCTCTCTTAATTTTTTATACTCTCCGCCCTGCATAATTCCAAATAGCATTTGTTTATTATTTTTTATTTTTGATTTGGCTAATATGCAGCGTTCTGCCCAGCGGTGAGTGCGCTCCATGGATTTTTGCGTGTAGTCCATACCAGCTAAGGGTGAAGTGCATTCATCAAAAGCAAAGGCAATATCCGAACTCAAGTCTTGTTGAATTTGCATTGATTTTTCCGGGTTTAAAAAATGTTGCGACCCATCTAAATGCGAGCGAAACCACACCCCTTCTTCAGTAATCCGAACCATCTCACTTCCCGTGCGATCGCACTTGAAGTGAGATGGTTTGATTGATTGGGAGCCGGGGAAGATTTTGGCGATTTTTCCCACACCATGCTCAATGCCCGATCCCAAGCTAAACACTTGAAAGCCGCCACTATCAGTGGTAATGACACCTTGAAAATTCATAAACTGATGCAGGCCACTCATTTTTTTGATAATTTTTTCGCCGGGTCGCAAGTGTAAGTGATAAGTATTGGCTAAAACGCCTTCAAACCCGATTTGTTTGATGTTGTCACTGGTGAGAGTTTTGATAACCGCTTGGGTGGCCACTGGAAAAAAAGCTGGCGTATGTAAATCTCCGTGGGCTGTTTTGATAACGCCTAAGCGAGCCCGTGATTTTTTTGATTGTTGAATAACCTTGAATTGCATAGTGATAAGTTGTGGATAACTTGTGGATTAGTAGTAGATGGTGCGGGTTTTGTGATAGGGCGTGGGCATTTTAATTTTTTGCGACATATTCCATAAAATCCAATCAATTTGAAAAGACGGCAGGTTGCGGCCAAGCTTGGCTAACTCTTTTTTTAGCATTTCCACCGCTACAATAGTATTGGCTCTTATCTCAACTTCGGTTGACGAACCAGCTGTTATCAAGTTTTCGTTTTTAATTTTTTGTAGTAATTGGGGCGAGTATTCTAGAATGCCAAAATGATACAGAATTTGCGGTATTTTATAATCAGCAAAACAAGTGAGCTGGTCAATATCTTTAAATTCTCCCAAACCTTGTCCGCCAAGCGCGCCCCAGATGTCACCGGTTAAAATTTGCGCTCGTTTAAGTAGATAAATTTTCTTGCCACCAAAAACAGCTGTGTCTCTAAAAGATGGAAAGTCGCGCAGGAGTAATTCAATTAATTTGCTGGCGCTTTTCTTGGCGGCTTTAACAATATTGCTTGCTTGGCCGTTATACTTTTTAGCTAAAACTTGGCCAGTTTGACGAGTAATGGCTAAGCGTTTTTCAAACAAAGGAATGGTTTGACCATTACTAGAAGCAAAAATATCAGCGAAGTCTTGGCGACTAATTTTGGCTAAAAAATTAGCGTCAAGAATAGGATATCTTTTAAGAGCTTTTTTTAAGGCCAAGGCCAAAGCAAAATAACCATTGATTTGTTTTGAGCCATGAGTAATTGTCCATCTGGGCTGGCCTTTATCAGCCCAAAAACAAAAATTCAAAGAATCAAGTAAAAATATATATTGAGCTGTTTCTTGGGGGTTACCAGCCGAATGAATAGTTGTGTCCCAAGTAGGCAAGGGCTGGCTTTTTATCTTTTCGGCCAATCGTTCAATAGCCGCTTGGTTTATTTTCACCTGGTGGCTATGCTCGGCAACATATTGAGTTGTGGATAAAACTTTTTCTAAAAGCATATTGTGGCAGTATAACAAATGGTTTTAAAAACACAAAACCCCGTTATAAAAACGGGGTTTTGTTTGAGTAAATGCGAGCTGGTTGTTGGTTTACCAGCGACTGTTGTTGCGGTCTCTGTCTCTGTCGAAACCACCGCCACCGCCACCGCGGTTGCCACCAAAGCCACCTCTGCCACCGCCACCACCAAAACCGCCAGCCGGACGAGCCGGTCGATCGGTCATGGGGCGAGCTTCAGCCACCGAGATGTTTCGGCCGTCTAATTCAGCGCCGTTAAGGGTATCAACAGCTTTTTGCGCCTCATCATCGCTGCCCATCTCTACAAAGCCGAAGCCTTTAGAGCGACCAGAGATTTTGTCGGTGATAATAATTGCTGATTCCACAGAGCCGGCTTTGCCGAAAAAATCTTTCAAGCCGTTCTCATTGGTGTCGTAAGACAAATTGCCAACATATAACTTCTTAGCCATATTCTAAACTTAATAATAATGTATTTTGAGTAGGGCGACCTTTTCTCTTGGTGTGCGCTTGATGAACAAACTTGGTGGGGTCTAGCCTGACCCAACTAACGCTCCGCTTATTGTTGACAATATGGCTAAGGAGTCCGCTCGGTCGCCTTGGCGACACAGAGCGGGAAACGCGAGAAACCCTACTTAATTAAAATTATCTTAGCATATTTCTTACCGAAATGCAAATAAAATAGCCCTCCTTAATTTGGTTTGAGGGGGCTATTGGTTCTGTGTTGGTTGATTATTCTATTTTTTTTCAAAAACTTTCTCGCCTTGGATATAGGTTTCCATAACTTCGCCAAATTTGTCTAATTTAACTTTGCATTCGTGGAGTTTTTTGTTAACACCGATAATAGCGGCTGGCAGAAATGAAGCCATCATCAGGGCGTCTTGCCAGCCTACGATGTTTGCCAGATTAAGATACGCTTGGTCCATTGTTAGCGATGAACCAGCTAAATTCTCGGTGCCCGACAAGCAGATTTTGCCGTTTTCAAGCATTTCGATATCTAACCCGTTTAATTTTCCTTTGCCGGGCAGCGTGCCAGTCATATAGATAGCGTCACTTACTGCGATACAGCCAGTATCTTTTTTGGCGCTTATGTAATTTTTCAAAGCAGAAAAATTGATATGATACCCGTCAGGAACAAAACTTGTCCAAAGCTCCTCGCGCGCCAATAGCCACTGAATAATATTTTCACTTCTATCCATTTGCTTCGGGCAACCGTTGCCTAGATGAGTTGCGCCAGTAGCGCCCGCCCTAATGGCGTCGTCAATCTGTTCTTCACTGGCATTGGTGTGCCCTAGGGCAACAACAATACCTTTTTCCACTAGCTCGGAAATAAACTCAATCGCCCCGTTTTTTTCCGGCGCCAGCGTGAATATTTTTATAAGCCCTTCGGCGGTTTCTTGCCATTCATCAAATATCCTAGGATACGCTTTGTTCCAAATCCAGTCAGGGTTATGGGCACCACAGTAGCCCGGCTCGCTAGAAATCAGAAAACCTTCAATATGAATTGCCGGTATTGAAAATTCCACCAAGGGGTTTTCCTTGCGCGCCATAGAAATTATTCGCAAGTTTTCTGCGACTATAATTGGGTCGCTAGTAATGATGGTCGGGCAAAACATGACCACGCCCTTGCTCCAAAGCTTCCGAACGGCAAGCTTTACTTGCGCCACTGAAAGGTCCGGCGAACTGAAGTTAACATTCCAGCCACCATTGTTCTGAAGATCAACAAAGCCATTTATTGCACTACCCATTTTACTTTCCTCCTATATGAAAGTTAAAGTGACATTAACAAAAAATATGTAAAAAATAGTAGCTGTCTATTTTCTACTCTTTTATTCTAAAAAGTAAAGAGAGAGATAAAAAAAATCGAAACACTGAGAATTAAATTAATTTATAAGTTATTCTAAAGATTAAAGCTTTTAGGATGTGCGACAATTTGTTATTATAGCATTATGGGCATTGTTATTATTATAAAAAGTCAGACTTATGGCGCAGTTAAAAAAGGTATTTTGTAAAACTTGCGGCAAAGGATTTTTTAGAATCAACGGCCGAGTTAATGAAGCAGAAAAATTTGGTTGGAATCAATACTGCTCTAAAGAATGTCTTTCTCGGGAGAGAAATAAAAGGCAAACACTGCTTTGCGAGAATTGTGGAGGGGCTTTTCAAAGGCCGCCGCATGAAATTTTAACTCATAATTATTGCTGTCAATCTTGCGCCGCAGTGGTTAATAATAAAAAGTATCCCAAAAGACATCAGTCGCCCGAATTGCGAACTTGCGTAAACTGTAGCGGATATTTTAGAAAAAGCACAGGCAATTCTAAATATTGTTCTATCCGATGTGTGAGAGAGGCGAAGTTTTATACGCCCGAAAAACTTTTAGTAGTTATAAAAAACGAAGCTCAAAAAATAGGAAGGACTCCCGCAAGGCGAGAAATGGGAGGGATTAGTAGCGCTTGTCAGAGATTTTTTGGTTCGTGGAATAAAGCTATGATTGCGGCCGGGCTTTTCATAAACAGATCGGATAGTCAAAGAATGTATAAAAGAACCAACACGAAAGCATTGGACGGGCACTTGTGCGACTCTGTTTCAGAAGCGCTAATAGATAACTGGCTTTTTTCTCATAAAATTTTCCACCAGAGAGATGTTATTTATCCAACAACAAACCACAAAGCTGATTGGGCTGTAGATGTGAACGGTCAAAGAATTTTTATTGAATATTTTGGGTTGGCCAGTGATAGCCCGCGCTATGATAGAGATGTAAGCCACAAAAAAGAGCTTTGCGAGGCGAATGGTATCCCCTTGATAGAGATTTATCCTCAAGATCTTTATCCGCAAAGACGGCTTATGGCTAAGCTTGGTGATTTAGAAACTTCAATGTCGGGCCGTCCGGATGTGCGCCGGAGCTAAATTCTCCCGAAGAACTCGTGCTACTGTTAACACTACGGCCCGTTTAAGTGGTTTGTTTTTTATAGTAAAAAAGAGGACAAAACACACGAGAGTTATCCTCTGTTTTTTTGGATTTATCGTTGTGATTGTTGTTCCTCTTTTTTTCTATATTCACTTCCATAAACAAACACACCAGCTAAGCCGACTAGGGTGCTGCCACCTAAAACACATGCAAATGTTTGTTTTCCATATAGGGCTGCAATTGTCGCACTTATTATAGCAATGATTGCAATATATAAGGCAAATTTTTGTCCCGTTCCTTTACTTCTAATGTTTGAGATTGTCAGTTGATTTTCAATAAATTGTCGGTGTCCTGCTTGCTTTTCAGCCATTACAAGTATTCTTTCAGCCGAACCTGATAATACCTCCTCATATTTTGATAGTTCCTGCGCGGGAGGTATGGGTCCAGAGAAAATGGCAGTTGTTTGCCGCGAAATGATTGTTCCATCTTTTTTTTCTTCAGGCTGGTTGTTTAATTTGTTGTTCATATGTTTCTATGCTATTTTTTATGTCCTCTCCAACCATTTTCCAATCACTTCCTATGGCTTCAAAATCTGCTTCCTCAGCCGTGGAATATCTCGCATAAGGATTATCCAGCATCCCGCTTAAATCTAAAACACTACTTATGCCATCCACAAAAGATGGCCTTAAGAAAAGGCAAGGTTTTTTTAGGTTTTTTTTAGGGCTTATTCTCATGTTATTTAATTATAGTGATAGTATAATTTATTTTCAAAAACTTTGCAAATATATTAGTTTATTTCGTTTATGTTACCCAATATTTTTGTTTGGTCATTTCGTCGCGTTTGGTTTCTACATGCTCAACATCTTTTTTAGCTTGATTGGCTAATTTTTGCAAGGCTTGCGCATCAAGCTTGCCTAATTTTCTAACTTCGCCTTCTAAAAACTCTTGGTTATTATTTTTTGGCTCGGACAATACTTGGGACAATAGATAGGACAGGATTTGTCCTACTTTGGGCCCGGGCTTTATATTTAAAATTTTCATAATTTCATTACCACTCATTTTAATCATTTTGG
>JAPLWE010000043.1:4461-22626 GCA_026396705.1 Candidatus Gribaldobacteria bacterium | reverse complement strand
GTATTACTACGGAAAAGACCCTGTTAAGGCTCGTCCTCATCAGGGGCTTTTCTTTTTTTGTTCAAAAAAACCTTATCTTTTACGCCGTCCAAATAGGTAATCGGCGCGTTACTTCTTTTCAGTAATATTGAGCATCTTTTCGGAGCGCTTGGGGAAAGTATAATTTTTAATTTATTTTTTTCTTGCAAGAATTTTATCAAGCTGGCATAGTCGCCATCGCTGGAAACAATAATTGCCTTGTCAAATTTATTCTCATAGGCATCTATCGCCACTTGTAAAACCAAGTCGGCATCGCAATTTCCTTTGGCCTTGCCCTCGCCATCATAAACCACTTCCTTAAACACCAAAGTAAAACCGCACTCTTGGAGACACTTGTATAAATCCTTATATCTTGGTATCAGCCCGATAAAAATATAAGCGCTTTTTACATTATATTTTTCGGCCAGCCAAATTCTGAAGCGCTTATAATCAAGCGTCCAGCCAAAACCAGCAATGCCCCTATGTAAATTAGCGCCGTCTATATACGCGCAATTATTTTGCTGATTTTTTGACATATTTAATCCTGTAAGCTATTTAATCAACTTAAAAGAATAAAGAAATTTTTGGAAATTACTGTACTCAGCAAGCTCGGAAAATATTCCTGTTGTTGCGGCATTATCCATCGCTGAATTATTATCAACAACTAATGATATTTTTATAAGCTTTCCTCGCGAAATGGCTTCATAACATTCTGCCGCGCCACCGCGAAACCATTTATATTGATAAAATTCAAGCCCATTAACCTCTCCCAACAAAACTCCTTGTTCGTGGTAATTATAGTCATTCGGCGCGGGAGAATCATCTAATTTTAGATATTCCTCTAAATTTTGATATTGAGTTGAGGCAACAGAAACCTCCACATCCAATGGACTACTATCCTGATTCGCTTCACTAAAAATTTGCGGCAAATCAAAAACTACTATTTTATTCCCGTTTCGCGTCGTTTCTTTTATTTGCCAATAATCTGGATAGCTTGCTTGAAACCCCGCCTCTTGATTAGAATAAGAAACCCATTTAGATGTAATTTTTTCTGGCGCTGACTTCCTTGCAAGCATTACAACGCCAGCGCACACTGCCGCCAAGATTATTAGAACGAAAAATATTTTTAATCCCTTTGCCATTGCTGTTTGCGAAATTTAAAAAAATATCTAATGTTTTGGATACAACCATACAATAAAAATAAAACTACTACTCCAGACAACAAGCCAAAAATAGGAGTCCATTTTTCGTAAATCGCATAATAAATAGGGATGGAAAATCCTAATATAAAGACTAAATACCCAAATGTGTGGCCAATAATTATTGCATAAAGAAAGTTATTCCAAATAGGCAGGCGATTCTTTAATGCTTCAAGCACATCTTTGGCGTTATAGCCAGCGGCGCAGATAAACAAGTAGGCGCGAGAAAAAGTGAAAAAATAATTGCCTTTTGGATAAACCGTGAAAAGCTCACCGATTTTCTCATTCGGAAGATTTTGGATTATATTCACATCGCGCATTAAATTTTTAAACCCCAAACCGCCAAAGTATCCGTGCCTTAAATTTAAGTTATTCGGCCAAAAAAATTTTAGCTCGTTCCATGGATATAATTTTGCTTGGCCTTTTTCAGTAATCTTTATTCCGTCATCGCCAATACTATATTCAACATCACCACAAAGCCGTTTCAAAAATCCAAAATCCTCTTTTTTTATTTGCCAAGTTAGTGTTTCCATGAGCTTGGTTATTGTATCTGTTTCTGCCTTTTGGCTTCTTTGATTTTGGCCACTTCATCCACTTCATCCGGGGCGGAGGTGATAATTTGATCTTCGGTGTAGGAGGCGACTACTTTGAGGGCAACTCTTTTTTGCCCAGCGATAAACACGCCCTCGCCCACATCACAACCCAAAAGCATATTCTTTTCACCTTCAGTGAGGTTAAAGGTTTTTTGCACTACCTCAATGGTGGCGGTGCTTTGTTTCATTAAAAACTGCAAGGAGGAGTTGCTGATAATCGGCTTACCGTAGTCTGATCTCATAAAATCAGAAACATCTTGAGTGATAGTAGTTACGCCCAGCCAATATTTTCTAGCCCGCTTGCAAATACCAAACAAAAACGAAGCGCCATCTTCCGATTGCATAATCCACCAAGCCTCATCAATTAGTAAAATCCTTTTCTTCAAAGTAGATCTAACTTTATTCCAGATGTAGCGCAAAATAACAAACATGGCCATAGGTCGCAATTCATCTTCCATATCGCGCAAAGCAAAAACCACAAAATTATTGTCCATATTGATATTGGAAGGAGTATTGAAAAAATTAGCGTAGCTGCCTTTAGTAAATTTACGCACTCTTTCCAACAATGAGGTAGCGCCTTCCATACCGGCCAAAACATTTTCCAAATCAGACATCAAGGGAATTTTTTCTAGCCAAGTAGCCGGGTCTGATTCCGGAGTAATATCTTTGGAGGCGTAGGTTTCAGTGAGGGCCTGATCAATAATGGCATCCTCTTGTGAAGTTAGCCCGCCCAACATCAAACGCAAAAGCCCCACCAAGTTAATAACACTAGAGCGCAAAACATCTTGAGGCTTTTCATCTTCACGGGGCATGGGCAAATCAAATGGATTTAAGTGATTTTCGGAGTTAAGAGATATTTTGAAAAAAGATCCATCCACTGCCTCGCTCAAAAACTGATATTCATTTTCTGGATCCAGCACAATCACATCAACCCCTTGCATCAAATAACGCAAAATTTCCACTTTGGTGAAATAGGAATTATGCACAAACATTCCGCCAACGCCTGCTAAAAACACACCGTTTTCGCAGGTGAGGTCATAAACATATTTATCTTTTGTGTTAATAACCTTCTTAATTTCAACAATCGGATCCCATAAAAGATCAGAGTTAGCTAAAATTTTTAGTTGCTCCAATTTCTCCTCAACCTTGGGGATCTTATTCAATAAAATTTCTTGATAATTCTGCCAAATATATCTAGCCGCCTCCTGAAGTATATCATATCGGGTATTACTTTCCGGACAAGCCACCAAAGCGCCCTGTATTGACGGACAACAATAATGTTTAACCTCTAAATCCATTTCCTGAAATCCTGAGTAAATCGCCTGCTTAACGCCAACTAACTCATATTGCCTGTCTGAAACTATTTGAATCATTTTAGACGCATTGGCAAACCCTGGCTTCACACCCCTATATTTAACCACATGCCAACTATGCCCTAATGCCTTCCATAATTCTCTATTAAAATCCTTGTTATTTTCGCCCAAATCAATAATTTCAGCCAGTGATGGCATTTCAGATAAAATTTTATAAGTAGAGGCTCGGTCCCTAAACTGCTGAATTCTCTCTTCAACAAGGCTAATCATTTCTTTTACTTTTTCTGGCGAAGGATTGTAATGCTCTCTTTTCAAATTGGAAATATCTTGAATGCGATGCAAGCCACAACTGAACAAATCATAAATTTCTTTGAAAATCGGCGCTACACCCGGAATAAAATCAACATTGGTATTGCCTGTTTTCTGGATAATGCCATCAAGCGCCTTTCTTTTTCTTTGGGAAATAAAGCCAATATTTTCAGCAAACTTCCTTAAGTTGTCCTGACCCGAAATAGAAAGCTTCCAGTATATTTTTTTCTCTGGCCAATTGTAGCCAACGGCCTCTTTTTTGGTTTTATGAATCCTTGGAATGATACCGAAAGAATACAAAAGATAGCTAATATCCGAAATTAGTTTTTCAGATTTTGAAGTCGCGGTAATTTCTATACTATTCTCTATCCCGCCATCTCCCTCAAAATACGCAGAAAGATAATGGGCTATTTTTTCTTTGCTTAAATTAAAAATAAACGGCCAAACTGTTTTCTCTCCTGAAGTGCCGCCCCCACCTAAGGCCGCAACAGAAATACCAAGTTTTTTTTGAATAACCCTAATTGCCACCACTCTACCATTACGAAAATCCTGTTTGAACGGCACATTCAGGCCAGCCAGACAATCCATAATCACAGAAAGCACCTCTGGTTCAGTATTGCTAATGGCGAGCGTAGCGCCCATAAGCGAACCCTCGGCAGTAATGAGGCCAGCCAACTTTAAAAATTTTGCGCTACTAATATTAAAGCCGTTATGGACCAAGCGCTCACCCCTTTCTCTTTTAATATCAATTTTTCTTGGCAAAGGAATATATTCTCCTACTTTTACCTCATCACCCCTCATTGTTTGTACTCTCCCATTTTTTAGCGCTACTAAATTATGGTCGCCAGTGGTAGTTATTTCCCGGCCGCTTTTAGTTTTGAATTTGTAAAATATGTTTGGCGCGTCTTTACGCGCCGCGATACTTACTTCGCCCCACTTACCTTTCATATTTTCGTCAAATGTCCAAACCTTGAGCCCAGGAAATGTCTTGCCTTCTAATTCTTCGTCATTAAAATCAATGCCCTGCTCCTGAATTATATTTTCAACTAATTGGCCAATTTTACCTAGTTGAATAGAGCCACCAATACTATGAAACACTTCAGTATCACCTGTCAAGCTTTTTCCGCTGCCGCTCTTCGCGAATAAAGTCATATTTGCATTCTCCAAGCTGAAGCGGTCAAAAAGCACCAAAGAGCTATTATGTTGGTTAATGCCATAAAGAATGCCTTCATTGGCGGAAAGATCGGGCGAAACAAATGGAAACACGCTAGAAAGTGGCGCGGTGTTCATAGGATTATGCACCATCAGCTGATCTAAACCATAAGGACAAGTAGAAATAAAGCCCTGTTTTTCTTTAAGCAAAGCTGGCTTTAAATAAACCATCCGCGATTCCAATAGGGATCGTAAAATAACTTCAGTATTTTTTAATTGCTTTTCATCATCGCCATAAACAGTGATATAAACGCCCAGTTGGAAAACTCGCTCTCTGGCTGTTTGCAATTCGTCTCTTAATTGCTCTATATCTTGGTAAGCGGTATCCAGCGAAGGATCACGAATGATGCCTTTTTCTTCCAGTTCGGAAATTTCCGCCTGCACTTCAGTCAGTTTTTTTCTTAATTTCTTCAACACCGATCCCGAATCAGCCGGATGAATAAACAAAGCAACATCTAAAGGGCTATCCAAATTAATCAAGGGCGACAGCCAGCTGGTTGTTAGATAGCGAGGATAAGAAAAAATAAAAAACGACTTAGCCATGCGTTCGCCCAACTTGATATAATTTTGTTTTATTTCAATCAAAGACGGAGCTACAATATCCTCGGCTTTAATTTCATCAAAATTCACCTCCACTTGTTCAATGGTTTTTTCTTTTCTACCAAAAAATGGAAACTTCATATGTTAAAAATCTTTATTTTACTAGCTCCGGCAAAATTTCCGGGTAATAGCCCACCTCGGCTTCCTTGGGATGATGCCAGGCCCACAAAAGTTCAATGATTTCCGGAGTGGTTAAGGGCATCACGCTCAAGCTGCACCTTCGTAAGCCCAAAGCTACAAACTCCATCCGCTGAAAAAGTTGAGTGCGACACCTATTGAACAGTTCTTCAGACATTGCTCCACCCATTTGGGCTTTGATGCCCCCAAATCCCCCCGAGCTAGATGCTTTCCCGCCACCCTCTACTTCTCCCAAAGTGTAAGGCACCACCACAAAAAATTGCTTAGTCATAATAATGCCCTCGCCCACCATGCTTTGAATAAATTTGCGGTATTCGGCGGTTTGTATTTTCAAAAGCTCATTTTTTTGCTTGCTTTCCATTTCTTTCAGTTTGTCAAAGTAGCCAGTGATATTGAGACGACGCGACTGGATAACAATCTGACAAGAAAAATCCAAAGAATTTAAAAAATTCTGAAACTGATAAATAATAGCGTTTTGTTCTACCTCTGATTTCAAATCAAAATTCACCGAAGAAACCATTAAAATGCCTCTTAACGAATGCGCTCTTAAAACGATAACGCCTTCTTTGATTTGGCTAAATTGCAAAAAAGATTGCGTGCTAGATCGCATAAAATTATAATTATAAATCTTCTACTGGCGTTTCCGGTTCATCGCCGAAATCAACCCTAGATCTCAACCCAGAAAGACGGCTTGCTGGAGCAAATTTCAAGGGGGCCACTTTAACTATTTTTCGAACTACTGTTTTTCTGACAAGTTTAATCGGCGAAGTCATTTGTTCTTTTTTGTCCCAGGTATAAACCCGAGCGGTTAAAAAATAATTGAATGTGTTAGCCAGTAGCTCAAAAACATTCTGTCCGCCTACTCGCACAAAATTTAAAAAGAAAAACATCCCAATCGACAAAAACACTAAAAAATACCAAAACCCTTTATTCAAAAAAAACTTAAGGATAAACAACAACAAGCCGATACAGCCCAAAATCGCCAATTTCTTTAAAGTAAGTCCAAAAACGATCTTGGTTTCTCTCTCTAAAAATTTTGGTACGGTAAATTGCATAATAATTATTAATTATTAATAATTAATTATTTAAGCGTGGCTTGACTTGGCTTAACAACTACTCTTCTTCCTTCGCCTTCACCCATACTTTCAGTGGCCACATCTTCTCTTAAGGACAGCTCTAGATGAATAACTCGTCGCTCGTAAGAATTCATCACTGGCAAGGGCTCTTCTCTTTTTAACAAAACTACTCTGTCGGCTATTTGAGCGGCTAATTCTTTTAGATACTTGTTTTTATTGGACTTATATTGATTAATATCAACATCAAGCTTAATGTCCTCGTCAATTTGCTTTCTAACTATACGGCTTAAAAGCATCTGTATCTCAAACAAGGTTTGGCCATACTCGCCAATGAGAATTTCCGGCTCGCTAGTTTTCATTTCCGCCAACCAGCCTTGCTCGGGAACTTCCTTTAACTCAAAACTAATATCAAACGAAGTTTTTTCAGCGAATTTTTGCAAGATCTTTTCTATTTTGTTTTTAATTTTTTTGTCCATAAATTTTAAAATTTCGGGGAGGGGCAGACCTCCTAAAATTTGAGCCCAGTTCTGGGGAGGTCTGCCCCTCCCCGAAATTTACGATTTACTAAATACTGCTCGCCCACGGAAAATAAAGTGCTGAAAAGCCAATAGATGCCTATTACGCCACCCAACCGATAAACAAAAATCAAGGTAATAATAGGAAATACATAAAGTATTTGTTTTTGCATTAAACCGGTGAAATCATTTTTGTCGCCACCAGCAGGGGTATTTCCAAAAGAACCACTAGTTTTGGCCTGCCAAAACTGCGCCACACCAGCCAATAAAGCCACCACTAAAATAAAAGATTTATTGTGTAAATCAAAAACTCCTAAAAATATCTGATTCATCACCCCAGGGTTTGGCGTAAAGCTATAAAGATTGGCCGCCAAAAAATCCGGCGCGAGGCCTCGCGAGAAAACTTGATACAAAGCAATAATAATCGGTAGTTGCAATAGCAAGGGCAAGCAACCTGAAAGCGGGCTAATCTTTTCCTCGCGATAAAGGTCCATCATCGCCTTTGACTGTTGAGCTTTATCGGCTTTAAATTTCTCCTGAATCTCTTTCATTTTAGGCTGCAAAACAGCCATTTTTTTCTGTGAACGCAACCCTTTAATAGCTAACGGATGTAATAGTAACCTAATAATTAAAGTAATGGCTATCACCGCCACGCCCAAATCATGGCCCGGCAAAAAAACATAAATCAAAACTAAACCATTTAATAATGGTTGCAATAAAATCAAATGATAAAATTGTATTAAGAAGTTCATAAATTTTATGGAAGGTCTACCCCACCTCGATTCAATGGGTTACATCTCATTACTCGCCAAACAGCCAAGCCTAATCCTTTGCCAGCCCCGTGTTTTTGTAACGCCAAACAACAATAAGCCGAGCAAGACGGGTAAAAGCGACAGTGATTGCCCAGATAAGGCGACAAAAATTTCTGATAAAGCTGAACAATTTTTAAGATAATTTCAGATAACATATGTCTTGAGCTAATTATAGCAACCTGGCTTTTTTTAACAATTTTTCCAAAACAGCTTGCATCTCATCAAACGGCTTACCAATCAAAGGCCCCCGAACAATTAAAACCAAATCATAGCCAGTAGCAATTTGTGGCCAAATTCGGCGCATACTTTCGCGTAATTGCCGTTTAATCTTGTTTCTATCTACCGCTCTTTTAGCTGTTTTTTTGCTACAAACAAAGCCTGCTCGGCTCAAGGGCAATTGATTTTCAGTAAACCTTAAAACCAACCAAGGCCCGCCCACCGTTCCCCGGCCAGCCATAACCCGGGCGAAGTCATTTTTCTTTTTCAGACGATTTTCTTTTGACAGCATGCTAAAAATCTAGACAGCTAATTTTTTGCGACCCTTGGCCCTTCTTTTGGCTATCACCCTTTGCCCGCCTTTGGTGGCTGTGCGCGCCAAAAACCCATGGGTTGTTTGCCGTTTTTTCTTTTTCGGTTTATAAGTAATACTCATATTTTTTCAATTATTTTATTTGGCATGAGACGGCTACAAAATTATTTCGTAGCGAAATTTTAGATTTTCGAGCGAGGCGAGGAAGACGAGCAAAAAGGTTTGAAGCCATAGCCCAGCTATGGTGAAAAGCTTTTTGCGAAGTCTGACGAAGCCGCAGCCGAAAAGCTAAAATTGTAGCAGGAATAATTTTGTAGCCGTCTCAAGTATAGCAGAAAAACAAAAACAAAAAAAGCCAAATTTAGGAAAATGGCTCTTAATCACTAGTGGCAAATGAAGTTTTAGGAAAATTATTTAGGTCGTGGTCGCTCTAATGTAGTGGTAGATGTTTCAATACCATCGCTGTTTCTATACTTTACAGCATAGCTATATATTTGACTTTCCGTCATGTGAGAATCGTCCCAGGTGTTGGTTTTTATCCAACCAGAATTATAAACAGGTTTGTCTGTTCGCCAAAATAAATATCCAGACGAGCCAATACTAGAGTTCGGAAAAGTATCAACAAATAATCTAAGAAGCTTCGGGTATCGTACAGAATTAAAACCAGTGGGAGTCCCCGCCAATGTATAAGTCGAAGTGGCAGAGGAAGAAGCGCTATACCCCGCAGTATTATAAGACTTTATCGCTCTTTTATATTGCGTATTCCCAAGAAGGCCAGCCTCATCAATATAGCTAAGATTGGGTTGGCTGCTTGTAGAGATAATTTTTTCTGTAGTATTTATTAAAACAAAGCCAGTTTCATTGCTAGCATTATCGGTAAAATTCCATCTTATTGAAGTTGATGATAATGCTTTAGCCGGCCTAATGGTTGGAGCATTAGGATTAGCTTGTTCTATTTCAAAGACATGCTTCTTTGCGTATCCACCACTATAGGTAAAAACAATTGATCCGGTGGCTGAAGCCTGAACATTTTTTAAAACTGCGCCATCAACTTTTACTTGATAATATTTACTAATATCAAACCCTCCAATGCTATGTGCTGATATTATATTTGATGTAGTAGCTGACTCCCTCCACTTTTTGTAATAATTATTTCTAGTAGTTGTTGACCAAGAATCAATGGTCACATCAACAGAGCTAGTTGATGGAGCTAAAGTAAAATTAAGTTCGGTATCTGTAGTTTTGGGCCAAACACTATGCGTATATACACCCGAAGCATTAATGGTAGTAGTAGTTTCTTTATAAATATGAACTGGCTCTCTAATAATAACAGAAGATAAAGTTGGCGTAACAGAAGTATCATAAGTATAAAGCCGAACGCGATATTTAATATATCTTTTATTAGCTCGATTAACTAGTTCGCCGTTCGGATTTTGGTAACTTAAGCGATCCATACCTTTGGAAAAAGTTACTACATCAACAGAAGAACTGGCAGCATACGCGTAGGCCGCCAAAGGCGCTAAGTTAGCGTCGTTGGGATCAATAACATGGAATGTTAAAATAGCAAACTCTTTATTAGCTCCCACTGTATCAATAGTAGCTGTATTAGCCGGTGTTCCGTATCCCCAATAATTACTAGACATTGGCCCACCAAAAGGATAGCTTCCGGTATTTGGCCCCCCTCCATAACCCCGCACATATTTAAAATAGTCACTTAAAATGGTCTTGTCCACACCACCGATCGCGCGACCAAAAGGGGTAGCCATACTCCTAACATTGAATCCTTGATTCTTTAAATAAGTTGCGCATTTATCGCCAAAATTAGATCTTAATGTTGCTTCGTCCATACCGTATACATCTAAATGTTCATACCCATGACAGCCAATCTCCCAGCCCTCATTTTCCAGAGTATGCATTTGTTCAGGAGTCATTTGCAAAGCCCCAGTAATCACATAGGCAGTACCAGGAAAACCATATTGACCCAAAATCGTCCGAGCATTGGTGTAATGAGAAATATATCCATCGTCAAAAGTAAAAGCAACCATGCCCTTTTTGAGCCAACCATCCCAAGCGGTATTATCAGAGGACACATTTGTTTGGATAAAGATATCTGTTTTTGCCGGTAAGGTTTCTTTCCATTCAATATTACCCCAAACTGGATTTTCAACCCCAGTGTCAAAAGCAGAACTTTCTAAATAAACGCTGTAGTTATCATTATCAGCATCATACAGAATTGGACAATCAGCTGAACCGTAAAGTTCATCAGATATCCTTAGCTCATCAAAAGACACATTAGTAGCTTCTGTGGAAAAATTAACACCATGATAACCAATAGCAAGGTTATAACTATTTGGAAAAGCGCTTCCAGATGCTGACCCCCAGTAATAATTACTATCTGCTCCATCGATATTAATATTTATAATGCCACTAGGAGAATCCCAGCTAAAAACAAAATGGTGCCAGGTGTTATTATCGCCAGAAAAATAACTTCTTCCATATCTACCCCCACTATCTGTAACCATATAAAACCACACTCCTCCGCCATCATTTTTCCAGGCATAAAAATTATAATCGTAACCGCTCATTGAAAAAAAAGTAATATTTTTTGTCCAATCCTCAGCTTTAACCCACATAGAAACAGACCCCTTTTCCGTGTTGATATAATTTCCAGGGAAAGATAAAACCGAAGCACTAGTAGTGGATAGGTTAATAGCGTCGCCACTATATCCAGCACTAAAAGCAATATTTGAAGTAGTTCCTCCGCCATTTCTGCCAATAGTTGGATTAGTAATATCAGTAGTTGTTGCTAAATGAGAAAATAATGTTGTTGAAGCATCGCTAAGGATAGGATTAAAATGAGCCAACTTAACTGTTCTATTGGTTGTATTGAGGTTTAATCCAGAGCGAGAAGCAATTGCTGTTGCATTAGAAAAGTCTTCAAAAAACTCTGCCTTAGCCGTTTGGGGCCTTAATAGGAAACAAGAAGTCTGAAATAACAGTAGAACAATTACGGAACAAGTAACAGCCTTAGAAAAAATCATAGATTTTAATAATTACGTATTATTTTAACATAAAAAACTATAAAACAAACTAGCGCTGGCTTAGTTCACATCTTATCCACAGGTTTTCAACAGCAAGTCGAGCTATGTTGATTTTACAAGCGATTTGCGATATCTTAGAAACAACTAGATAATACTAAAAGCCTTATTTATATTTTATATGCCATTTTCCACTATTGCCTCCCCCAAAGAAACGCTACCTGAACCAACTAATAATCAAGCTATCATTGGCAACGAGGAGCTTTGGCAGGCAGTGTTGGCGCAAATCCAGTTCAGTGTTTCGCGAGCCAACTTTGCTACTTGGTTTCGCAATACGCGAATTATTAGCAATAAAAATGGCGAGGTTTTGGTGTCAGTGCCCAATTCTTTCTCTCGCGAGTGGCTAGGCAATAAATATCAAACAGCTATTCTTAAAATCCTGCGCGATCTAGATAATAGTATTCGCTTAGTAGAGTTCACAGTGGATGCAGAAGGCGAAAAAACAAAAAGAACAGCCGAGGCAATGGGGCGGCCAACTGCTGTTTTCGCTTCAGCCACCGAAACGCAACAGCAATTTCCCGAGTTAAATGTCAATCAAAAAACTAATCTTAATATTCGCTACACTTTTGAAAGCTTTGTGGTAGGAGAGTTCAATGAATTGGCGCATGCGGCCAGCTGGGCAGTAGCGGAAGCGCCTGGTATCACTTATAACCCTTTATTTGTTTATGGAGGCGTAGGGCTGGGCAAAACACATCTTTTGCAAGCCACTGGCAACCGCTTAGCCACCCTTTTCCCCAAGCTACGGGTTGTTTATTCAAATTCAGAAAGATTGGTTTCAAAAATCGTTGACTCCATTAAAAATCAAACCATCGGCGAGCTAAAAAATTCGTTAAGTAAGGTAGATGTTTTAATTGTGGACGATGTGCAGTTTTTAGCGGGCAAGGACAAAACCCAAGAAGAGTTTTTTCATATTTTTAATACTCTTTTCCAAAACCAAAAGCAAATTATCCTTTCATCAGACAGGCCGCCCAACGCCATTCCCGCTTTAGAAGACCGCTTGAGATCCAGATTTGAAGGCGGTATGATCGCTGATATTTCTTTTCCTACCATTGAAAGCCGCATTGCTATCTTAAAATCCAAGTGCGAGCAAAGCGAAGTTATTTTGGCCGACGATATTTTAGAATTTTTAGCAGCCAACATTCAAAAAAATATTCGCGACATGGAGGGCGCGTTAAATCGCGTCGCCGCACTACAAAAAATCAACAAATCAGCTATTAATTTAGCTGAAGTTAAAAAGCTTCTGCACAATTCATTGGTTGCCCCCAAAAAAGCAACCAACTTTAAAAAAATTATTCAAGCAGTGTCTAGTTTCTATGACCTCAACAAAGAAGACCTTTTGCTAGTTACGCGTCGCAAAGAAATAGTTAAACCCCGCCAAATCGCCATGTATCTTTTACGCCAAGAACTGCAAGAATCATTTCCATCAATCGGCCGAAGATTCCAAGGCAAAGACCACACCACCGCTATTTACGCCTTTGAAAAAGTAGCACAAAGAATTGAAGAAGATCCCACCCTGGCCACCGAGGTTAATCTGATTAAACAGCGATTATATAGTGAAGTTTAACGTCTAACTACTTGTGGAAAAACCAAGTAATAACAGTGATGAAAAATAGAGCAATAAGCAGTTCAAAAAAGTTATCCCAAGCGCCCTTAAAGTTATCCCCAAACTTATCCACAAAAAGATCAGTAAAAAAGATATAGCCAGTATAACAAAAAACAGTTTTCCACTAAAAATCGCTCCTTAGTAGTATTTATAATATTTAATTTAAATTAAAATTATTAATTATGAAAATAGAAATTTTAAGAGATTTGTTTAAAAAAGCGCTTAATGCTAGCGAAAAAATTACCCGTAAAGTAAGTTCTTTGCCTGCCTTGCAAAATGTTTTAATGATTGTTGAAGGTAATTTTTTAGAGCTAACTACCACTAACTTGGAAACAACTATTCGGTGGTGGGTTTTAGCTAAAGTAAGTAAAAAGGGTCAAGTAGCTGTGCCCGCCACCTTTTTGGCTAATGTGGTTAATTTGATACCAGCTGAAAAATTAGAATTGCGAGAAGATGGTCAAAATTTAATCATTACCACGCCCGATCAAGAAGTGCAAATTCAAGGGCAAGATCCAGCCGAGTTTCCCATTGTTCCCAAGATAAGTAAAAATGATTTTTGGCAAATAGAGACAACCACCTTCACGCAAGCGCTTGGTTTAGTGGTTGATATTCCAGCTGTTTCACAAATTCGGCCAGAAATTTCCGGAGTGCTTATTATGGTGAAGGCTGATATATTGAAAATAGTCGCTACTGATAGTTTCCGTTTGGCTGAAAAAACCATTAAACTAAATAAAAATCAAGGCAAAGATTGTAGTTTTATTTTACCTCAAGGAGCCTCCAGAGAATTGATGAATATTTTCAGTCAAGAAAATGGCGAAATGTCTATTTTTTACAGCCCCAACCAAACGCTGTTTGAGCTATCAAATCAAGAAATGTCCTACCCGCAAATAAATGTCCTATCTAGATTGATTGAAGGCGCTTACCCCAATTATCAAGAGATTATTCCTAAAAAGTTTGTGGCCAACTTGACCATTAACAAAGATGAATTAGTTAGCCAAATTAAAAAAGCTGGCCTTTTTAGCGGTCGTTCCTCGGAAGTGCAATTAGAAATTACGCCCAAAGATGGCAAGTTAAAGGTTTTTTCACAAACCATTGAGACAGGCAAAAATGAAGCCACCCTGCCCTGCCGAGCCGAAGGCGTGGCTGTTAAAATATCTTTTAACTACAAGTTTTTATTAGACGGACTAAATAGTATTAAGGGCGCTGAAGTAACTCTAGAACTAAGCGAAAACGAAGGCCCCTGCATCATTCGCCCAGTAGGCGACAACAGCTTTCTTTATGTGCTGATGCCTATTAAGTTATAATTATCGCGCTGGCGTCGCGGTAGTTTTCATAAACAAAATTATAAACTTCAAGCCCTTTTAGCGCGCAGTCATTTTCTGTATAAACTGGCTCAGGCAACTTGGCAAAAAGCGTTTCTGATATGGTAATTTTTACACCAGCTCTATTTGTTTCAAAATCTCGCCAGTGAGGCACAAGAAGTGGCTTTAGGTTGGTTAATAAATCATGGGCTGTTCCTTTTACAATCGCCACTTCATCTGGGTTTAGTTTTTCTTTAACCAATAAATCAAAAATTGCCAGTTCATCCTCGCTTAAGTTTTCTTTTACTGCCCGTTGTTCTTCTTCGTTTAAATCTTTGGCTAAGGCCACCAATTCATCAAATAGTTGGTCAACATCATGGGCTCCGCTGTTGTATTCCTGCAAAAGAGCAACTAATCGCTCCATAAACTTAGCGCGTTTTTTGTTTCGCTTGACCATTTCAGTTATTTTTTGTTCCAGCTCGGCCGACATCGCCTCCACCTGTAAATTTTTGTTTTCCAAGCCCGCAAAAAAAGTATGCAAAGCATCCGCATCGAGTAAGCTTAAATCCTTTATTTTTTTGTGTTGAGAAATAACATATTCGCCTGCCTGGATTGACTTATCCAGTAAGTCCTCCAAGTCCTTTTTAACTTGAGAAATATCTGTGTCTCCTAATTCCACCATTCTAATCCGTGAAGCCAAAACCCTTATAGCCACCATTTCTTTATAATAATCCTCCGCGATTGGCTCGGGCAAAACCGAGCGATAAGCGCTCTGCAAATCGCTAGCCAAATTTAAAAATTTCTTTTTCTTTTCTTGTTGCTCAATAATTGTATTAGCGTATTTTTCCAGTAGCAATATTTTTTGCTCGCTTGGAGCTTCTAGTAAGGGCTCAAGCTCAATTTGCTCGTTTCGCAAAAACTCTTTGACGGTGCCGAGTGTGTTTTTTAAGTCATGCAAAAGCTCGTCTTTGCTTTTAATAATATCGTCTTCATCAACTCCGTTAGCGGCATATAAGGCCAAGGCCCGCTCAATGTTTTTAAAAACGCCGATATAGTCCACAATTAACCCATTCTTTTTAGCTTCATCGGCCACGCGATTGGCCCGAGCGATTGTTTGCATTAAGGTATGGTTTTTTAAGGGCTTGTCTAAATATAAAGTGGAAAGATTGGGTACATCAAAACCAGTCATCCACATCGCGCAAACAAAAATTATTCGCAAATTGCTGTCGGCTTTTTTAAATTCGTCTTCCAAATTGCCGTGGATTATTCGCTCCCTGATTGGCCTAACATCTATTTCAAACGCTTCCATATTGGCAATTTCGTTTTGGTTATCGCCCAAACTCACCATCACTGCCATATCCACGGTTTCGTGTTGTTCTAATTTGGCTAAAATTTGCTCGCGCGAACGCTCATCAACAGCGCGCGACAGGTCCATCCGCAACTTGGCAACATATCTGTCCCATTCTTTTTTAACCTTGTCATGCATCCTAAAACAAGTTTTTTTATCAATCGAAACCACCATGGCTTTGCCATCATATCCTCGCCCCACAAAATGCTCCACAATATCCCGAGCAACAGTATTAAGGCGATCTTCCCGAGTAATTATTTCATAAAAATTAGAATACTCTCGCTCTAATTTTTCTTCTTCGTCTTCATCTAAATCATATCTTTCCATTAGTTGGCCTAATTGCTCCTCTAAGTTTTCATTAACATTTTTTAGCCGTGGCACACGGTTTTCATAATATAAAGGCACGGTAGCGCCATCGGCCACAGATTGGCCAAAATTATAAACTGAAACATACTTGCCAAATGTTTTGACTGTTTCTGCCTCCCCGTCAGTCATCAATGGTGTGCCAGTAAAGCCAATAAACGATGCTTCGGGCAAGGCCTTACGCATATTTAGGGCCATGCGGTCGTATTGAGTGCGATGGGCTTCGTCGGTCATTACAATAATATCCTCGCGAGCTGAAATAGCTCCCGAAATATCTTGAAATTTTTGAATAGTGGTAAAAATTTGACGGTGGTCTTGGGTCAATAATTCTTTTAAATGCTCAATGCTTTCCGCGTGGGTTTCCGCCTCGTGAATTACGCCCACATTAGCAAAATTTTTATACGCTTGGCCATCAAGCTGATTTCTGTCCGTCACAATTACGAAAGTAAAGTTTCCGGTGAGCTTGCGTAAAACTTTTTCAGATAGCCACACCATTGAATATGACTTGCCCGAACCCTGAGTGTGCCAGAAAACGCCTAACTTGCCAGCCAATTTCTTGCGATTTATAACATTTTCAAACGCTCGGTTAACGCCTAAATACTGAAAGTATCGTGGCACAATCTTTTTAATTTCGGCTTTTGATTCATTAAATAAAATAAAGTTTTCAAAAATATCCAGCAATCTTGTTTTTTCGCATACGCCATTAAGCATCGTGGCTAAATCGGTTTTTGGCTTATCGTTTTCGCTTTCTGCTTTTTTCCACTCGTTAAAAAACTCATAAGGCGCCGTTAACGAGCCGAACTTGCTTTCAATGCCATTTGAAATAATAATGCCCATGTTATACCAAAAAATTTTGGGGACTGTGTCTTTATAATCTTTGATATTATCTTTATATGCGTTCAGCAAACTTTTGTGGCTGGCTTTAAGCTCTAATAAAATCAAGGGAATGCCATTGACAAATAAAATCACATCGGGCCGTCTTGAGTACATCTCCCCGTACATCTCCCCCACCACCCACATTTGCGACACCATTAAAAAATTATTATTTTCTACATTTTCAAAATCAAAAAACTTCACCCGCTCGGTTCCTGTCTCGCCGTTTTCTTTGGCAATATTAACATTCACGCCATCACGCAACAATTTATAAATTTCTTGATTGGCTTTTATCATCCCTAAATTTGACCTGTCGCGAGTAATAATATCAACTGCCTGATTAAGCGCCTCCGCTGGTAAAGTGGGGTTAATTTTTTGCAAAGCTGGCAATAAATATTTTTTCAACACCACCTCCCCCTGATGCTCCCTGCCCAACACAGCAAATCCCCCTCATCACTAAAAGCATTGATAAAGCACTCTTTATCCCCCCAAATTTTTCTAATCATCTTCACCACCGTTTTTTCTACCAAATTGTCCTCATTGAATTGGTTCATAAGTCTATGCTAATTTAAGACAATCAAAAAAATCTTTAATAATTGACTCTTTATCTCCGCTTGAAATTAACGATCCATTATCATGTAGCTCAATATTAAGATAATCACAAAGACGATCGAATTTTTTAAATTTGTCTTCATTCTCAAAATTATTTATACATTTTCCCTTCAATTTTATTACGAAAGATCTCACACTTTTTTTTGAGGAAATCTCATCTTTTAGCTCAAGACAATATTTACATTTAAAAATGTGTTCTAAAATTTCTCGGCAGTCTTTTTCAAATTCTGTCGCAAATGTCCGTGTGTCAAATATCTCTTTTATCTTTTCAATACGATGCGAAATATCATCGTCTGGAAAATCTTGTGCAAAGTCTGTATGCACGATTTTGCTTCGTTTTTGTCCATCAACAACATATTCTTGAATTTTCAAACTACAAGCATCTGGCATTAGGTATATCAGTTTTTTTGCGAAACGGTCTTCATGGGTCAAAATAATCTTTTGTTTCGGCGATATGTTTTCCTCTGTTCCATCAGTCCTCTTATATTTACAAGCAATATCTGTAATTAGGTGAACGGTCTGCCTACGTCGCTCACTATCAAAACTCGAAAACGGATCATCAAAAACAACTATCTTTTTATCTAGTTCTCGGTCGTGTGCAAGAAGTCAAGCAAAAAAGGCAAACGCGAGGAGTCGTTTATCGCTCTCGCTTA
>JAPLWE010000043.1:3849-4425 GCA_026396705.1 Candidatus Gribaldobacteria bacterium | reverse complement strand
TCTGCACAAAACTTATTAATCGCTACTTTGTGAGTATTAAAAATATCCGAAGAATAAGTATCAAGCTCTCCTCGTTTTATTTCCCTTGTAGCCCTAATTTTTTGTGCCTCGGTTTCAATAGCGTCTAAGTCCTTACAAAATTTTATCCACGCTGGTGTATGCCGCTTCTTTATAATTTCAAGCATCTGTTTTTCTTTTTCGAGATCTATAACAGATTTAGGCGAAGGAATATTGAGTTTTTTTTGCTCCAACTCCTCCAGGTTAGCTTTAATTTTTTCTATCCCAGTTTTTAAATCGTCAAAAGTAGCGAAATCTATTACATAATTCAAATCGCGTTTTTTATCCAATTCTTTCTCAAATTGTTTTTTTAGCTCTGAAATTTTAGCAATATCATGATCATTCAAACCAATATCTAAATCCTTAGCTCTCAAATCTGCTGCGATCTTTTCGAGCGTTGATTCAAAATTAATCCCCTTGAAGTAATCAATTGTTTTATTTACCTCATTTTGTAATTGTTCATAACCACCCTTAAAATATGCAGAATAAATAGCAATTAGAGATTCTGCCTTCGCTCCT
>JAPLWE010000043.1:0-3799 GCA_026396705.1 Candidatus Gribaldobacteria bacterium | reverse complement strand
CGTCGAAGGGAGCTTGTTTCAAAAAATCTAAACCGTCGCCAATAAAATTCCGTGCACTTTTATCGGTAGAAAAATGCGACTTTATATGCGTCTCAATTTCTTCTTGTTTTACATCAAGCGTTTTGACGAGAATATCACGAATAGAAAATCTGAATCCAGAAACATTTTGTATGTGAATTTTTATAGCTTTCTTAATATCCTCCTTTTCTCTTTCAAATTTAATTTCCCTGTCCTTGTCTTTTATTGTGTCATCAATACTTATATCTTCTGACAATGTCCTAAAGTTTTCAAAATTAAAACCCGGAAAATGCTGATTAAATTCTCGTGTTTTTTCTCCTTTTTGATTAGCAAACTCATCACTTTGTTTTTGTAAGGCGATTATCTCATTGTTCAAATCCCGACCTTTCTTGCCAATAATAACTGTGTTGAGATTTTTTTGCTGATCAAAGGTTATATTCTCTCCATCAAAAACATTTTCGGCGATAAACTTTGAGTCAAAAATTAGAATATTGGGGTTTATCTTATTCCACACACGACTTTGAAAAACATATTTATCATTCGTTCCCTCTTCTTCAAAATCGATCTCCACATTTTTGCCTGTCATTGCACCAAAAGTTTTCCGACCAACAAGAATATCATTATTGCCTGTCTGTAACGAGCGTAAAATAGCTGTAATAGTACTCTTCCCATAGGTATTCAAACCAAAGATAACGGTCTCTTTTTTAAAGTCCCCATTTTTACCATTCTTGTAATTAACGAAACGACCAATATTTTCAATTTTTTTGATTCTCTTTAACATAACTTCACTTTAATTCTCGTTTGCCAGTGACCAGCTGAGGAATTAGAAGGTCGCGGGTTTGGGAGAGGTTTTGGTTATATTTCTGAAGTGTAAGAATTTCGTCAAACAAATTCGTTGTTGCCTTATAAAATAACTTTCTTGTTTTTTTGTTTGGATAAAGAATGTTTATATTTTCAAATTTATCTTTATTAACATTTCCCATCGTGGAGCCATTGGAACCCAACCCAATAAGTTTTTGTTTTAAGCTTTTCGCAAAGAAATAAAAGAAGCAATAATCGCTGTTATCATTGAACATTAAAGCATTAATCTGTTGATTGGTTTGTGATGGTTTGGAAGTAATGCCAACAACTCCAAGCGTTCCGATACAGCTTACGAAAACCGTTTTTTCGGGCAATAATTTTAATGACTGCGTTTTTACGCCAATTTTTGACAAAGTCTGCTCTGTTTTTAAAACAAAAATGTTGCCGTGAATATCTGGTGTCTTTATAAATAAAATTTCACCATCAAAATTTTCCAAATTTCCCGTAGGTGGCGTTTTCCCCGTAACAGCTTTTCCGATTTCTTTTAATCTTTTCACCTCCCAGCCTTCGGGGATGGGACCATATTCGGTGTGGCTGTCAATTAGTTTTGATTTTTCGTGGCCAGGAAATTTGAATTTCACAAACCATTCGGTGTAGAGTAATTGGGCCATTTCCCCCAAGGCCTTTATGCGCTTTTCGTTGTTTTCAATCAAGTCGTCATAAGCCGAAAGCACCGAAGCAATCCGCGTTTGGGTTGGTATATCTGGTAGTTCAATTTGCAAGGCATAAAGTAAATTTATTGTGTATGCTTTTTGTGATGAGCCAATGGTGCATTTATTTAATTCTGATTTACCTTGTGGCGAAAGAAGCCAATAATATAGCCACTGTCCGTTAATTCCTCGAAAATTTCTAAACCAAGTTAAGTTACCGTCTTTAAAATAAAATTCTTCGTTTTCTTTCACTAAATATGGATTTCCAATTGTTCCGACTGAAGTCAATAATAAATCGCCTTTTTGCGGTGCACCATATTTTGATTTTATTTCCTCAAATTTTTCTCTTGAAATATATATCGAGTCGCTTACCTCTGAGGAACTCCTTTGTTTTTCGCTAATTTCTTTCCCGCGATAAAAAGGAACGCCGGATGATAAATATTCATCGGCAAAAATTCTCTTGCTAGAGGTTATTTCACAAAAATCTTTAATTTTTATTTTTTGGAAAGTTTGCATAGTTATATTTTTCGTTCGGTTTTTTCTCTTGTTTTTTACTTTTCTTCTTGATAAAATATATTCAAGAGTAATTCTTATGTTTTCCAATAAATCATTAAAAGAAATCTTTTCTTCGTTGGTATTGTTTATACAAGTATCGATTTTGGCGTTGACAGTATACTCTATCTTTGGTAGAATTCCAGTAGGAATTCTACCAAAGATATTCTAGGGCGTTTTCTGTGGATGCGACTATTGGCAATAGTCCTTTATCTGCTATCCTTATATTGAAGCGTGTCCCAGGTCTGGGTGCCCGCTTTTTTCGTTTGTATCAGCATAATTCATAAAATATTTTCCCAGTCGTTTTGGATTTTCTTTTCCAATTTGTGGGCTTCGGCAGTTAAGTTGGTAAACTCACTGGCCAGCTCTTTCATTCGTTTATCAAAATCAATATTGCTTATTTCTTTTTCTATAATTTCCACATATCTGCCAGGGTTAAGAGAATAGTCATTGGCTTTTATTTCTTCCAAAGTGGCTACCTTGCACCTGCCTTTTATATCTTTGTATTTTGCCTCACCTTTTTCTTCACGATATTGTCTAACTATACTGGCAATTTCTTGAATTTGCTCATTAGTCCATTCGCTGTGAGCTCGGTCAATAGGCGTTGCAATATCTTGAGCGTTGATAAATAAAATTTTATTTTGCCTATCTGTGCCAACTTTTCGCTTATCAAAAAACCACAAGGTGCAAGAAAGCGTAGCGTTCATAAACATATTATTACCCACCGAAATAATCACATCAACCATTCCTGCCTCTATCATTTTTTTGCGAATTTCTTTTTCCGCATTACCAGCGTCGCTGGCTGAATTAGCCATAACAAAGCCAGCTCGGCCTTGCTTTTCCTTTAGAGCGCTGACAAACATTTGCATCCATAAATAATTGGCGTTTGAAATTTCACCTTTACCAGTAATTGGAAGCCCAAGATAATAACGGGGATCAGCTTTAATTTTTGCTGGGTCAATAATAATTTGCTTGTTTTTATCTTTACCTTTTACATTAAACGGTGGATTAGCCAACACAAAATCAAAAGCGCCCACACTATTAAAAGCGTCGGTATAAAAAGAATTAACTTCTTTAATATTTCCCGACAAACCGTGAATGGCCAAATTCATTTTGGCAGTGCGGATATTGCTTGTGCCTTTTTCTTGGCCATAAAGCGCCACCTCGTTCATCACTTGCGATTTTTTTTCACAGTGTGATTTAACAAAATTGGCTGATTGCACAAACATTCCTCCGCTTCCACAAGCCGGGTCAAGAATTTTTCCATGATAGGGTTCAATAATTTCCACTAGCAATTTAACAATAGATTGTGGGGTAAAAAATTCTCCGCCTTTTGCTCCTTCCGAGCGAGCAAACTCACCCAGAAAATATTCATAAATTTCGCCGAAAGCATCGCCCTCAATATCATCGGGGATTTGATTAAAATTTTTAAGAAGCGTAACAAGTATTTTACTATTTTCCCCAGGAATTTTATGAAGCGAAGTATAATCCTGTGGCAAAACACCAGCCAAATCAGTATTTTCCGCCTCAATTTCTTTCATGGCATTATTGATAGCCAATCCGATGTTTTCGCTTTCTGGCAAGCTCATTAAATAAGAATAGGAGGCAATTTCAGGCAAAAACAAAACGCCTTTTGCTTTGTATGTGTCAGCGGTAATGGGCGCCTTTCGACTGGTATTTGAAGAATACTCATTTGACCCCCTATCTTCTATAATCCA
>JAPLWE010000014.1 GCA_026396705.1 Candidatus Gribaldobacteria bacterium | reverse complement strand
CTTAAGCGCCAAAACACTTAAATCAACCACGGCCACCGAAACTTCTGTTTTTAGCGGATTGCCAGCCGAATCTTTCGCCACCACACTTAAATTAACTTGATCGCCCGGGTTATAAAATTTTTTGTCAGAAATCACTTCTAAATTAATTTTTGACTTGTCGCTATCTATCTTAAATTCTTGAGAGCCAAATTTTACCGCCGGGTCAGGGGATTGCAATAACACCGAAACAAAAACATTGGGGCTGTAGTCATCTGTGGCCGTAAAGCTATAGCCCAAAATATTACCAGTAAAATCAACTATCTTGTAGTCAAAAATCTTACCTCTTTCAATAGTGATTAAGGCCTTGGACTTAGTGTAGGGGGACTTGATAATCAGCTGTCCTTGTTCGCCGGCTTTGAGCTCGGTTTTGTTGGCCTTTAAGTCTAAATTGGCGCTGTCGTCAAAGCTAAAGCTGGCTTGGCCTTCCCCATAAATATAAATGCTGGTTTTGGACTTAATTAAATTGCCGGCTCCATCAGAAGAAGTTAGCTCTATGTCGTATTGACCCTCTTTATCAAGCTTTATTTTCCCGCTCCAGTCGCCACTGTTATCTGTGCCAAAATTTATTGTTTTAACTAGGTCTTTTTTCTCCTCCCATTTGTAAACAAGCGCTCCACTAACTTCCTGGCGTTTGGCATAAACCCAATCAACCGCGTAAATGTTGGCGGCAATTTTGCCCACGCCCAAATCCTTGCCATTAACATCAACTGTTTTTACTTTTAAGTTAAAGTCTTTATTTTTGGCCGTAAAGTATGGGTCGGTTTTAACGCCAATATAATAATTGCCCGCGTGCACAATAAAAGATTGCTGATTGGAAACACTTTGGCCTAAGTTATTTTTCACTGTTGAATCTATTACAATGATTCTGCTACCCTGATTCGCGTTGCTTTTTAACATTTCTTGCAAATCAAATTTTTGCGAAAACTTAAATTTGCCATCTTTATCAGTTGTTCCGCTACCGCGAGAAATAAATTTATCCCCGTAATAATATGAATTTGAATAATAGTCGTTATCCCATGAGCCAAAATTAAACCACTCCCCACCGCTATATTTATCAAAATAGTAATTTTGACTGCTAATGGTATAGCTCACGGCAGATGTATCAACTGGCGCGCCAAAATAATAATTAGCGTCAACCTCCAAGTTTGCTGTATCTTTAGAAATATACTCGCTTTTTGAAGAGCTTTGGCTAACTTGAAAGGCCGAGGGCACATATTCCAATATCTCAAAATAAGCACAATCATAACTGCCTTGAACGCAAACACTATACGACCCAAGAGGAGAATTTCTATCTAATGCGAAATCAAAATTAAAAGTTCCAAAATCATTAACAGCAACATTTTTATCGGCAACAACAATTCCTTGAGAATTATTCACCTTAACCTCTATTGTTTTGTTATTAAACATTTCATAGTTTCCATCATAGCCAATACGCAAAATGCCTTTAATATGCGCTGTTTGCTCGGGCCGATACAAGGGCTTGTCGGTATAGATATAGGTTTTTTTATAGTTAGAAGCATTTTGCGACCAATTCAGCTTGTCATTATTCCGCACAACCACTGCGCTGTCATTGCCCAAGCTCGCCACCACAAAACTAACGCCAACAACTGGAGCTGGAAAAGACAAACCATCATTGTCAGTTATAGCTGTGCCAAGCAAATTGCCGTTATGGCTATAAAACTTTAAAGCAACTCCGGGCAATGGATCTTGGGTTTTTATATTAGTCACCCAGTAAAGATTTTTTAAGCTATTTATTTGCTCTGTTGATAATCTTTCTTCTGCTGACCCCAGATAATCAGTGGCTGGAGCAATAGATTTTTCAGCCACTGCTAAATTCGTTACCGTAACAAAACTAACAAACTTTCTACCATAATTACTTGGGAATAGAGGGTTGCCCAAGACGATAGCATAGTTGCCAATGGGATCTGTAAAATAATCAGCCAGATTAATTGAAAAATAATTATTAATCCAATATCTCTCTGGCAAATTTATTCTTTTGGTCTGATAATCGCTGCAAGCCGAAGAATTAATGTTATTATCTTCGTACATTTTTTCAAAATCCACCGCCGTTGTTTTGCAAATTTCTAAGTCAACATAGGAAACATTAACAGCGCCAAAGTTCAAAACGGTGTCTTGCGGGGAGGTAACGCTGTATCCCTGCTGCAGGCCAAAAGCATAGGCGCTGCTTGGCTCCATAGACCCTGTTATAAAGCCAACTTCTTGTTTTATATTTTGGCCGAAAACATCATTTATATCCAAATTGAGATTATAGTCGCTGTCGGGAGAGAACCCCCCAACTACTTGCGTTATAATAGTCCCAAGCGGGCAGGGAGATCCTTCGTAAGCCCAACTCGACTGATAGAAAGAATTGATTTGTAGATCAAGATTGCCAGTAATTTTTTGCTTAAATTCCTTTTTATCTGGCGCAAGTAGAGGATTGTTTGAACACAAATAAAAACCATTTAAGTGTTTCTTGCTTAAACTGTCATAAGATTTTGTTGAATCACCCAGGCTAATTTTTAAGGGAGAGTAAGCTATGGCTTCATTGGAAATTGTGTCTCGGTTTATCTGCAAACCATCTATATCAACTACTTTTTCTAAATTAACGCTCAAATGGTCGCCCGGCTTGATAGTAGCAGCCTGAAAATATATCTTGATCGTTTTGTTATCTTGAACCTTCTCGCAATTGACGATATCATAATTTTTTTCGTCTTGACATTTTTGCCCATACTCTATTTTTTGCAAATTTGGAGTAGTAATACGGCTTTTAGACAAATCAATATCTTCAAAAAAAGTTACAGCTAAATATCCTTGCGGGTCGAACAATCTTAAGTCAGCTAAATTAGTTCTATCGGAAACCGCAAACCACCTACTCACAACGCCAGCTGTAGTGATATCAATTGTTTTAGCTGTATCTAGAGTTATATCTCCCTCCACCGAGTAGGCCTTGTTAATGATAACAGTGTAATTTTTTTCGAAATCCCAAAACTTACTTCGGCCGAATGAATCTTTTTGCGGATAAATTTCAATAGCCGACTGATCGGTTTCTTGCTTTTTGCCAACAGAGAAATTAAAAATACTAGCCGCCAGCCGACCAATACTATGCAAACCAAAACTGTCGCCTGTTTTATATTGCGGGTTATTGTCTATTTCATCTTGAGTTTTTATGGCGTATTCTGCCACGAAAGGAACCTCTTTGTTGGCGCTTTTATCAAAAAGTTTTATTTCCGCTTTTGTCTTATCTAAATTAACGGGCTGATTAAAATATATTCTGATGGGCTGATTATAAATTTGGCTATAAATTTTAGTGTAAGTTGGCTCTTCTGCATATCTTAATTTAAGAACCTGAAAAGCGCTGGCGAAATCAGCAACCCCCAAACCATCTAAAGAAACAAACCCTTGCTTTATTTTAACCGTATAGTTGGCTGACATTTTTAAGTAATCTTTCGGAATGAATTGTAAGGTATTTGAGCTAATCCATTTAAATTTTCCTAAGGTAGCAGGGCTTATTTCCACGGGAATGTCTTGGCTTTCTAATTGATCAATGGTTGTTACGGGAACCATCGGGCGATTAAAAACCACAGTGATTTTAGAATCTGCTGGGGCTTCAGAACCAGTAGCTGGAAAAATAGCTACCACTTTCGGGTCTGGGGCTACCAAAAAATCACTAGCTAAAATTTTTCCCTCTCCCAAATCAACTTTAACCGCGTAATGTCTATTTAAATCTAAGGGATCTTGGGGCCTGAAAGCAATAAAATTAGTATTTACTTTTTGTTCCACAACCGCCGCCATTACTGTTGGCGCTTGCCACCAAGCAATCGGCTTGTCTTTTACCCAAGCGCCCTTTATTTCTGGATCAAAAGCAACGCCTTGCTGGGCCAAAATTTTATCAACACCCTTGGGCAAAGAAATTCTAATCACAGCTGATTGAGAAAGTTTCTCTGGAACTAATCTATAGCTATCAGCGTAAGATGCGTTTTGGTTGGTTTGCCTATTGGCAAAAAAATATAAGCCAGCCACTGCGACTAATACAAAAAAAGCTCCCACAGCTATATCGCGAAAACGCAATATCTTGGGGAGCGATTTTTTAACGGCTGGTAACTGCGAGACTGACATTTCTGGTATTGTTGACATATTTTAATTGGTTAAATACTTTGCTTTATTTATTAAATGTTGGCCTAATGTTTCCGCGAAAATGGTTTCCCCGTCGGGAGTGCTTAAATAAAACCAATAATCCGAATTTATTAGGTAAATCGCCGCTCTAATGCTCTCTATACCCGGGCTGCAAATCGGGCCGACAGGCAAACCAGCGTATTTATAGGTATTATACGGTGATTCCACACTTTTATCAATTAAATTGGGGTGAGCTGAAGTCAAAAAATACAACAAAGTTGAGTCAACCTGTAAAGGCAAATTATTTTCAGCGCGTTTCCATAAAATCCCAGCCACCATTTGCTTATCATGGTATGTTTTAACTTCCTTTTCCAAGATTGAGGCCATAGTAATAACATCAGCCACTGTTCGGTGTTGTTGCTCTATGGCTTGCTTTAAGTCATCGGTTAATTTTTTATCAAAATTATCTAAAATTTGTTTAATAATGTCCTGGGCGGTAGCCCCCGGATCAATTAAATAATTATCCGGAAACAAATATCCCTCCAACTTATCACGCAAAACCAAATCTAAAAACTCATCTTTTTTAACCAACCGGCCTTGCGCTAAAATTCGCGCGATATCATTGGTGGTTTTCCCCGGAACGATTAGAATATTGATAGAGGCAGATTGAAATTTTGTAAATTTTTCTATTAAATCTTGGCTAGTGGAACCTTTGCTAATTTCATATCGGCCAGCTTTCATTTTTCTAAAATTTCCCGAGCTAACAGCGTCGCCAATAAATATCAACCGACTGCCAATATACCCTTGGCTTTTTAAGTTGCTGGCAATTTGTAAAACATTATCTCCTCGAGTAATCACAAAAAATCCCTCGGCTTGAGGATTATGCCAAAATATATCTAAAAAAATAACTGCAACCACGGCTATTAAAACAGCAAACAATAAAATTTTAAGATACCTGGTCATTTCTCGCAATTCATTTTCTAAAAATAGACATTAGTTTATCAGCTAAACTATCAAGGCTGTGATTCTTTAAAACCCAATCCTGGCATTTGGCAATTATATTATCAATTTCAGAATTTTCTAACTTAAGTATCTCTCCAACTCTATAACAAAAAGCCTGCGGGGTGTTCTCGTCTATATATAATATTGGATTGACATGCGATAGCCCATCTCTGTAGGCAATGTTTGAGGTAATCGGGATAGCGCCAGCGCAAATACCCTCCAAGAGCGTTTTGTCCAAACTGCCTGTTTGTGATGGATTTAAAATAAAATGCGCCTTGCCATAAAACTCAACCACCTCTTGATGAGGAACACTGCCCGCAAAAACAACTGCTTTTTCAATGCCCAACTCTTGAACTTTTTTGCGCAGATATTCTTCGTATTTTTTTACTTTTTCATCCGGAGCCGAGCCCACTATTTTAAGACTAAAAGCCAGCTCGCGATTATGCTCAATCAACATGGCCAACATATCCAATAGCACCTCAATTTTTTTTACTGGTGAAATTCGCCCAACAAAAAGCAGGTCTATCTGTTTTGACGCAAAAGATAGCTTTCTACCTTCGCAATAGAACAAAGCAGTATCAATGCCTTGGCCAATAATCTGTATTTTGTTACTCTTCAATCTGCAACCTTCGGGAGTGGAAGTTACAATTTTATTAACAAGCTTTTCTGCTAGCTTGAGCATCGGTGGGGTATGGCCATGCGCGATCCATAAGATAATCGGAATACCTTTTATTTTCAGCAAGGGCGCCCCCATCACAGCGAAAACAGGCATCATATGGGCAAAGCAAGCATCAATCTGATTATTGGCGAGAATGTGTATGAGATGACGATAAAATTCTATAGCGCGACGGAACTCACTATAACCCTTTTCTTTACCTACTGAATAAACTTTAACATTATCGGGAAGCTCCAACCTTCCTTGTTTCATGGTTATCACATAAACCATATCACACCGTTTTGCTAAAGCCCTTATCCATGACATAGTGAAACCCAGCACATAATCATTAGCGTCGGTGGCTAAATTAAATAATAATAAATTCATTATATTTTAATATCTTTTAACCAATCTCTATTTCCCAAATACCAATCCACCGCGTTTTTAATGCCATCTTCAATGCTAAAGCTGGCATCCCAAGATAATAGCTTTTTTGCCTTGGCTATATTTGCCCAGGTAGCTGGCACATCGGCTGGGTGCGGTGGTTGACGCTCAATAATAGCCTTTTTGCCCAAATATTGCTCCATTAATTGAATAACATAATTCACCTTGACCGGTCGATCGCTGCCAAGATTGATCACTTCAAATTCTAATGGCTCAAGGCAGGCGATTGAACCTCGCGCGATATCGTCAATATAAGTGAAGTCCCGTTCTTGATTGCCATCGCCATATAATATTATCGGTAGGCCTTCGGCTATATGATGAATAAACTTAAAAGGCATCATATCCGGCCGCCCAGCTGGGCCATAAACAGTAAAATAACGAAGAATGGTTGTGTCAATTTTATAAAGATAATTATAGGTATAGACTAAAGCCTCCGCTCCCTTTTTAGTGGCAGCGTAAGGTGAAAGCTGTTTGTCGGCTTTATCGTCTTCATTAAAGGGTGTTTCATTGGCACCATAGATACTTGATGTTGAAGCTAAAATAAATTTCTTTACCTTATAATCCTTGCATAGTTCCAAGAGATTAAGCGTTCCAGTAATGTTTGTAGAAACGCACGCCCAGGGATTATCAACGCTAGCTCGCACACCTGCCCGAGCGGCCAAGTTCATGACTGCGTCAAATTTATACTGCCCAAATAGCCCTTTGATTGCCTCAAGATTAGTTATGTCTAATTGATGAAACTCAAAATTACTAGATTTTTTAATCTTGGCCAACCGCCATTTTTTTAGAATCGCTGGATAAGCATCATTCATATTACAAAATAATTTTTGAATTAATTGCCATATAGAAAATTATAGCATGGCTTCAAGGCCTCTTCAATTAGCTTAATTGACATTTTTTAAGGTTTTGCTATCCTTATTATAATAACTTAAATAAAAGCGTTGACAGGGAGAATGGGCCCTCGAGCTGAACGGTGAAGTCCTTTGGCAAACTTAGGATGCGTAGTCGTCTCCGGTAGCTATCCGTTATCATATAGCAGCCAATATTAGTTGGCGTAATAAGGCTTAGTCATAAATCATAATGATTAAGTAAAACAAGGTGGCACCACGCTTCTGCGTTTCAGAACCGTCCTTGTGAAATTCTTAGCTTGTTTTGGAATTTCACAAGGACGGTTTTTTAATTATCAAAATTATTATGTATAAAATAACTTTTAAGACTAGGGGAAGTGAGAGCTGGCGTATTTAATTTAACCAGTAAATTAATTTACTTTAAATTATTAATTAAAAAAATATGCATGAAACACCAACTCATTTTCTTAACATTAATTACTACCTAAAAAAATACTTAGGCAAATTACCCGAACCCCCTCTTCATCCCGGCACCAAACAACCAATAAAACCCGAGGATTTAGAGCCAATCTTTGCTAAAGAGCTGATAAAACAAGAAATGACACTTGAGGAAACCGTAGCTATCCCAGAAGAAATTTTAGAGATGTATGAGATGTTTCGACCCACTCCTATGGTAAGAGCAAAACGGCTTGAAAAATTCTTGCAAACGCCCGCTCACATTTACTTTAAGAATGAGAGCGCGACTATTTCTGGAAGCCACAAAATAAACACAGCTTTAGCGCAAGCTTACTACAACAAAAAAGAAGGCGTAAAAACACTGATTACCGAAACAGGCGCTGGGCAATGGGGAAGCGCTTTGAGCATTGCCTGTAAATTTTTTGGGTTGAAGTGCTTGGTTTTTATGGTAAAAGTTTCCTATGAGCAAAAGCCCTATCGTAAAATCATTATGCAAACATTCGGAGCAGATGTTGTTGCTAGCCCCTCCAATAAAACTCTGTTCGGTAAAAGCGTTTTAGCTAAAGACCCAAATAACCCTGGCAGTTTAGGTATTGCTATTAGCGAGGCCCTAGAAATTGCCACTCAAGATCAAGACACTAAATATTGTTTGGGAAGCGTGCTAAACCATGTTTTGTTACACCAAACCATCATTGGCCAAGAAGCAATTAGACAAATGGAAATAGCTGGCGAATATCCTGATATTGTTATTGGTTGCGTTGGCGGGGGAAGTAACTTTACTGGTTTTGCTACCCCGTTTGTGATTGATAAAATTTCAGGCAAAAAGAAAGACTTAAGATTAATTGCCGTTGAATCTACTGCTTGCCCCAAAATGACCAAAGGAGATTTCCGCTACGACTTTGGCGACACTGCCCAAAAAACACCCCTCTTAAAAATGGAAACTTTAGGTTGCGATTTTATTCCACCATCAATTCATGCCGGTGGCTTAAGATATCATGGCAATGCTCCTATTTTATCTTTTCTTAATCAAGAAGGTATTACTGAAAAAATAGCCTTTGATCAACCAGCTGTTTTCCAAGCAGCCATTGATTTCGCCCAAGCAGAAGGTATCATACCCGCGCCAGAAAGCGCCCATGCTGTTAAAGCAACCATAGATGAAGCAATTAAATGCCGCGAGCAAGGCATTAAAAAAGTAATTATCTTTAACCTTTCAGGGCATGGCCTATTGGACTTAAAAGGATATGAAGATTTCTTGCAGAGCAGATAAACAAGGTAAAAAAAAATTAAAAAGCCTCGGCAATAATTGCCGAGGCTTTTTAACAAATTTTATTTTTGTTTTTTGCTTTTCTTTTCCGCCAACATCGCTCTCTTTATTTCCAGTCGCTTTTTTGTTTTGTGGGAGTGTGTTTTGCCATGCTTGCCCACTCCATTAGCTCTTTTCGCCATATATTTTTTTAGTTAATTAATTATTTTTTGATTATAGCAGAAAGTAACAGCAAAAGCTATTTTTTAACTTAGTAATTGCTTATTAAACACCTCTTCAAATTTTTCTCGCAATGAGCTATTAACTTGCCCATTGTTGAAGAAAGGCAAGCCAATCAAGCGAAAATCCTTGTTTTCTAACTTCAAATCAACGGTGTGGCTTTTCTCTATTTCAAGCAATAATTTTTGCTTCCAGCTTTCTTTTGATTGTTCAAAAGTATTCTGCGCGTCTAAAAATTGATCACCCTTTGGCTCAATAAAAACTTGATATATAACCTCTTGCTTTGTTTTTTTCTCTTTTAAGAACAAGGCAAAATCAGGATAAAATGGCTCGCCGTCAGTAAAACTATAAATTTTAAAAAATTGCTCATTGCGCAACAAGGCAATGTCTTGATATTTTTCTTTTAACTTTGTTACCGCTTCGTCTATAAATCGCAAAAAAGCCTCTTCTTCGCTGGTTCCCCAAATTTCGTTTTGGGCAAACCATTCTTTATCGCCAAAATTAAAATCTTGCATCTCTCTTGCCCGCGGGCTTTCGCTGTCTAACTGCAAAACTTTGTTGTTCTCAAATACTTTTCTAATTAGCTGAGCCTTAAATTCTTTTGTTCCATAGTATTCTTTCTTCTCTCTGCTGGCAATTTCCAAAACTTTATCAATGACAAATCCAGCGATATTCAGCTTTTCTGTTTGTAAAAGATTTTCCAATTGCTCGGCCGTGCCTTTTATGTTAATTTTAATCCTGCCAAGATATTTTTCATTTAAAATAAAATATTTTACTGCTTCAATATTACCAAATATCTTTCTTAGTTTTTCAAACTGCCCAGCCGATACCTTAGTTAAAGCAATGCGAATAACATTAACGCCCAAATCCATAAGACAAAACTCCATTATCTCTGTTTTAATTTTAATTCCTGCCCCCTCTCCTGCAATAAAAATATCTTTTTCTAATGCTTCCCTTGTTGGTAACTGAAAAATATTCATTTCCATATTGTGGTCAAACTCTGCTTTAGCGTCTGCAAGGTTAAAAATATCTTTTCCTAAATTTGCCTTGCGCGCATTTAAAAAAATATAACCTTTTTTCCAAAAGTCCTTGTTCTTAAAACTATCTTTTATTTTAATTTCTTTTTGCACTGTGCGAGATGGAATAATGCCCTCGCGAATCAAAACGCTTTCTAATTCTTGTATATAACGAGAATTTGTAACGCTGTGATAATAAAGCTGTTCTAAAATTCTAAGTTCATTTTGCGTGTCAGTATCAAACTTTCTTCTATATGCATCTGTAAGTTCACCAACAATAAAAGGATAATATCTTGCGCCACGACCAATAAGTTGCGCTTCCTGCACCGTTGTTTTCCCGGGCTTTCTTCCTATGCTTGTGTGACCTTCATCTCTTGTATTATAAAGCCGAACAATATCAAAAAGATTTAAAACATCCCAGCCCTCGTTTAATTTTTCTGTGGCAAAAACAACTCTAATTTCATTATTTTGATCCTCTAAAGAATTAAGCAAAATTTGCTTCTGCTCTACATCTTTGTCATCGTCCACTGTTAGGCACTTTTCTATGGCAAAATCCGCTTTTATCTCTGCTACTAAATCTGCCATTGATATTTTTTGCTCGCTAAAAAATTGAAAGGCTTTTTGCAAAGTTGCATTCTGTATTTGTGTTTGTTGTTTTAATAATTGCTCATTAAGTTCAGCTATAAGCTGATGAAAAGCGGTTTTAAACTCACCAGAAACAACAATTTGCGGGTTTTTGCCTCGCAAGTCCGCTATTTCTTTTGGTGGCGTTACTCTATTTGCCTTAAACATTACCAATGGCTTTAAGGCAATTTTATATTTTTCGGCAATTTTTCGGCGGTATTGAGAAATTATCACGGCCGAAAGCGCGCGCTCCATAATTGGCGCGTTAATTTGCAAGGTTCGGACATCTTTAGAAAACCCATCTAATCGATACTCTTTGAGATCATAGCGATAAATCGCTTTGTCTTTGTATTTCTCTAAAATTTCCGGATATTCTTGTTCAAGCCGAGCTGTGGCAGTAAATTCCAAAAGCACATTTTCTTTTTGGCTGTTGGCGTTGAGTATTCTAACTACTGTGTTTTCCCAGTTTCTGCGGTCTATTTCTTCGGTTTGTGTGTGACGGTTATTTGTTTCTGCCGACAAGTTATGGGCTTCATCAGCAATTAAAACAATTTTTTTATCCGCAAAGTCCTCATAGGTTAAAGAATTTTCTTTAGCGAAATTAAACCGAGAGTGCAACAGAGCCGTAGTAGAAAAAATAATGTTAATATCGTCATCATTCACGCCCTCAAAATTTTCTACCTCTTTAACTTTTACTTCTTTTCCGTCAATAATAATTTTATTGGCAAACAAATACTTTTTTGAATTTGCATCAAGAAAATTAGCTTTTGTTTTTTGGATAATATTGCCCAGCCGAGTAAAAAATATAAAATTGCGGTAGCCCTGCTGGTATAAATACAAAATATTAGCCGCCATTATTAGCGTTTTGCCCGAGCCAGTGGCCATATTAAACATTAAGTGAATCGGCTTTTGCTTTTGGTGATATTCCTCGCAATAATAAAAAAACCGCCCTAAAGCCTCTTTTTGGTATTCCCGCACCACAAAAGCTGGATTAAGATTTTTTAAAACCTCCGTTTTTTCTGTCGCTCTATTCTTGAAAACATCCGCCCCGTCAAATCTTGTTTTTGCATTAAAATCTTCGTAAAGCATAATTTACCTTTGATTTATTTTCAATTCCTGCCAATCGTATTTTTTAACTTCCCCTTTTTCATTTACACTAAAAACATAAAGCAATAGTTTTTTAGCAACTTGCCACGGGAGACGACGCAAAGCAATCTTTGCTGAACTTTCTGGCAAGCCAAGTCCAAAATAGTATCTAGTACTACCGCTAGTTTTCATTCGAGTGATTATCTGCCCTAAGGAGTAAACAAAGGCGACCTCTTTGTGTGAATTATTTGACTTTGTGTTTACGCTCTTTCCCTCTCCCTTACATTCAATTAAAAAATATCTTGAGTAGCGATTGTGTCGAACCTTAATATCGACACCTTTTTCTCGTAATCCACCAAACTGCAAATTAGTGCCCCACTCATTTTGTGATAAGTACTTAATAACTGATCTTTCGACAAATTCCTCAGATATTCGTTTCCCAGCGTTACTATCTTTCATAAATTTTTACAAGATTATGAACTTTCGGGATAATTAAATTATTACTAAAAAATAAAGTTTCTTTCCCCTCCTTTATCTCATTGGCAGTATGAAAAAAGACACATTCTTCCCTTGCAGAATCTATGTATAACTTTTTTATTTCTGGAGTATTGTCGTAGGAAATAATCCATTTTATATTTTTAATCTTTTGTATTTCTTCACTCACTTTTTTATGATCATCATGTTTGTAATGGCTCATATATAAAGAAGGGCCTTTAAGATAGTATGGTGGGTCAAAATAGAAAATAGTGTTTTCATTGGCTTGTTTTTTTTGTATTTTCTCAACAAGTTCTAGGGCATCAAGATTATACAAATGGATATTCTTTTTATATTGTGCAATAAATCTAATTCTTTCAATCAACTTTTCTTTATTAAAACGGCAATCTATTTTATATTTCCCTTTTTGAGATAACCCCCCAACTATTCCGCCGTCAATAATGCCAGAATAGTTTGTGCGATTAAGAAAAAATGTTGCGAAACCCAAATCAAATAATTTCGCTGTTTCCTTATTAGAATTAATTTTTTTAAATTTCTTCCAATTTTCAACGGTAATGTCAGTATTTTTAATCTTTCTGCAAAACTTTTCTGTATCATTTAAAATAGCGTGCCAAAAAGCATAGATTGCTTGGTCAAAATCGTTGATTGTTATCTCTTTAACATATCCGTGCAT
>JAPLWE010000001.1 GCA_026396705.1 Candidatus Gribaldobacteria bacterium | reverse complement strand
GATTTGTTTCTACCCCACCTTCTTTCAGGGGATTATATTTATTAAAAATTCCTTTAACTTTGCTAGATAATTTGGCGTTAAAATCATTAACCAAATTAGTGTTAACAGAAACAATATTTTGCGGTTGAATTTCCGGCTGAAGGTTAGCCACGCTTTCTTGCACCGATGATATTTGGTCAATGTCTAGCTTGGCATCGGTCAATAAAAAGATGGCGTCTTCAATATTTTCAATGGCAGAAAGCGGATTCATTAACTCATCAAATGTATGCGACCTAGTAACTGTTTCGGGTTTAAGGCATTGATCAAGGGGCAAGCCGCCGCAATATTCAAAACAAGCCAAACGATTAAGAAAGCCTAACTCATTGATATTGGCAGGACAAATATTAGAAAGCCCCGGATTATAATTATAAACATATTGCCCCATGCTCTTATCTATAGCATCCATCACTTCAGTCTTCATAGCGTTATAAGACACCTTAAACTCCGTGGCAATCTCCATCAGCGTTTGTTTTTGATCGGCTGGTAGATATGACAAGATACCATCGCTAGCGATTTTTTCCTCCATCTCCTTTGGCGAAGAACTCTCAAAATAATATTTCAAGTTTTGAATTTTGTATGATATTTCTTTGGCAATAATTTTAGAGGAAACAATAGAGGCGGTATAATCTTTAGCTGGGCGGGCGGCGCTATCCGAGGCCGAATCCATGGTGCTTCGCCGCACGCTTTGCCAAGGAACCAAAATCTCTTCTACTTTGTGATTAACCTTAACCATCTTGCTATCGCACCTTGGCGAAGGATCATATACCCAAGCGTTACCCTGACAGTCTTCTGAAACAAAAATGTCCAGCGTCCGAGCCAACCGTTCTTGCGCGTCAACCGTAGTTAAGTCGTCTTGCCAAACAATTTGTAAAGCCAAAATCAATTGCTCTATTTCACGCAATGTTTTATAACCATATTTATTTTTGTAGTAATTATAATCAGCAGGATCCTTATCTTTGATTTTATTAAGATCTGTTTCGCCATCAAAAGCCCAAAAACCACCAAAGAAACTCCATAAAGCGTTATATTCGGCAGACGCAGCTTGATTGGCCGCCTCGGCTGTATTAATTTCTTGGGCTGTGTAAAAAGATCTTTGAGTCCAGCAGGCTGGCACCCAATTGGCAGCTCCATTGTAAGTATTAATTTCATTCTCACAAGGATGGGCTATGCAATAGTCTCTGGTTGTTTTTTCATTTTGACACTTACTTTCGTCTTTTGTTGCCAAACAATTAGTATATGCTCCTTTTTGATCCTGGCAGGGGTCAGCCGAAGCCAAACAATCATCCCTAATTATTTTGCTTCTATCTCTATATTGCTCGGCCGCCACACAATCAGGAATATAGATATAACACTTAGGATGAACTTCATCTTCCAAATCAGCTCGTTGGTTGGCGCAAGCGCTTCGTTTAGAACAACAATAGCAAACTTGTCCCTCGCAAGATGGCAAAGATGGAGATATCGCGCACCAATTAAAGTCATTGGGCGCCGGAGTTGATGTCCATTCTAAACACGCCCGACTACTACACGGACAATCAGCGCAATAATCATTAGAAGAATCACCATACTGCTTAAAGGTATGTTCCTGGCTGAAAAGATATGACCAGCGATTACAATCGCGCTGACGAAGTTTCTGGAAGTCGGCCATGGCTAATTTGCCTTTTTCTATGGCATCAGCAAACTCCTTGGCATCTTTTTCTATAGAAGCGACAATCGCTGGATCTTGCGGCGATAAACCGTTATTCAAGCCAAAAACTATGGTTTTAAGATCTTTAACCGAGTTAACCACTTTATTGGCTCTGGCGTCCCAATCATATTTAACAATGTCTGGGTCATAGCTCTCCTTGAATTTATTAAGGGCAGTTCCGGTGCTCTCGGTGCTAGCCTGGCTATAATACAAGTCCCATTTAGGTTTATATACTTCATCAATAAATTTCTCGGTATTAGTTAAAGCGCCAGGCTTAGAATAATTATCAATAACCCCGGCTATTTTTCCAGTCCAAGATTTTTTATTCTGCGAGCCATAACCGCTTTCATTGTCTAACGAACTAAGATCTCTAGTAAAAGAATCTCCGGGATTAATAGCATTAATTTTTGTTTGAAGACCTGTTATATATTCTTCTTTATCCATCTTGTATATATCAAATTCAGTGAAGCTTGACCCTAAAAATATTCTTGCCAAGCCAGTCCAAAAAACAAACCATTCATGTTTTTCGCTGTCTAATTTCTCCATACCATAAGCTGTTGTGGGGTTATCAGCGCTTGGCCCTAAGGCGGTCTTCAGCACTGCTTTCACATTTACCGGATTGGCTAACGCCTCTATCGCTTGTAATTTTTGTAATTGAGCCGTTGGCAGAGCCGTAAGCTTGCACCCGCCAGCGCACCAAAGCTGACTTTGCCAATAGTCGCTACCGTTTTCGCCTCTTTCTTTTAATACTTGTTGATCAGCTAGCGGCCAGCTCGCCACCACCGCGTCAGTAAAATGCCGCGCCCTTTGTTCTTTGTCATTTAGCGGAGCAGTATGACGAATCGGGCTTTCTAAATAATCTTTTTGATAAGAAAAAGCAGTAATGTTGTTCAAGATGGCGCCAATTTTTGCGCCAACCGTGACAGCCAAGGCATTTTTAACGCCAGCATCCCGGTTTTCATCCAAAGCCTTTTCATAATCCACAATTTGACAACGAATGAATGCTTTCGTGCCCATAGCATCTCGGCTGCCACTACAATCAGTTGATGTTTCGGCTTGTAAAATAATCCGGCCCAAGCGAACCCATAAATAATGCCAGGCCGTTTTGCTATCGTCTAAAACAGAATATTTAAAAGTATTATTTCGCTCACAAGTAATGCGGTCACTGTTATTTCTATCGCAAAAAATTTCTTGGCTTACTTCTGTAGCGTTACTGTCAAACGAACAGCCACAACCCAAGGCCGAGTCCAAAACACTTTTCAAATATAATGGCTCGGTGCGGTCAACTACTTTCGCATACTCGGTTGAGTCGCCGCTAAGATTAGCTTTTAGGTTATCATAACCTGGAGTAGATCCTGGAAACATCCCGCTGGCTATTCGTTTGGCGCTATATTTATCAATTTCCGCGAAAACAGCCTGGCGAATCAAAGGCAAATCATAAGCGCCATAAGCGCCTTTGTCATCTAAAGCGGCAATGGGCGCGAAAAAAGCAAATGGTTTGATGTTGCCCAAAATATCTGTTTTATTAAGAATAGCCTTTTGAATAGCCCCCAAGTCGCTCTTCTCTAAAATATCTTCAGTCGGATTATCGGTCGCGTTGTAATAACCCTTGTCACGGAACTCCACAGATGTAGGCCAGCTATAATCAGAATCCAACATAGCAAGAGATATGAGTAAGCTATTTGCGCGAACACAATAATCAATCATTCTCTTATGTCTATTTGCCATAGACTCACCCTCAATAAACGCCATAGAAGCCCCAAAACCACCGGCCATATTTTCCCAATATTCCCGCCAGCCCTTAACGCTATAGTCCAGCTTGCACCCACCAGTCTTATGAGCGCAATCCATCACCGAGCCTTCGCCAATGAGCATGTCGCGAATATAAATCGGGTCTACCAGCTTAAGGGTTGATTGCAATTCAGACGATCCAGTAAAAATCTTCTTGAAATTATCCAGCCAAGTTACTCCAACGCCCACCTTAGTTGAATCGCATATTACTGGAAACAGCCCGCTGTTTTCCCTGACTGAAGTATAATCATTAACCAAAGCTTGAGTGGCGCTACGCTTGCCGTCATCCTTATAGTGTCCATCATTGCCCTTATTGTCCAAAGCGCTTATAGAGCTTAAAAATGAAAATCCATCTTTGCTTATAATGGCAAGCTCAATTTGGTCTAAGGTGTGGTTGATAACCTCGCTGTCTCCTAAAATAATCCTACCTAATCTCTGCCAATACAGCACCCAAGGATCTTTATCTTTAAGATCTGCCATTGAATAGTTATCATTTGTGCCTTTGCCCAAAGCTTCATCCAATATGCCATTAATATATTCAGTTTTGGTGCGGTCAATAACTATTTGATAGTCATTGGGTTTGGCTAATTTTATAATTAAATTGTTATAAACTATGTTTGGATTATTGTCCGGGCATTCAACAACGCTTTGCCAAGGCATAACCCGATCGCCGTTAAACATACAAATCCGACTATTGGATCTGTCGTCATATCCATCAGCCGTGCAAAAATTATCTTTGCTTTTAATATTTTTATCGCCAAAAGCAGTGCCAGGCTCTTAAAATCAGCTTGAAAATTGCCCACGATATTATCAAGATTTTTTCTCACCGGGTTATTGGGCTCAAAGAAAAAGGCCAGCTCGATTTCATGTTTGGCGCCTTTGGCTTCATCGTTACCTTCCATCACATCTAATAAATTCTGACGCATACCCAAAAGCAATTTATTAGTTTCACTTTTAGCGGTAGAATAATTCAAAAGATTATCGCTAAATCTTTTGAGCATACCCTGCATAGCATTAACGCCCTTGCTGTCGGCTGATAGCACCGTGGCCGCGCCAGCCACCGCGCCAAATTGCACCGCATTGCCCGGAATAGGCAAAATACCGGTTTCTTTCAAAGCTGAGGCCGCCACCGAGGCCACGCCAATGCTGGCTGACATAGTTCCCCCAATGTTCTGCAAAGCAGTGAACATAGTGGTTAAATAATGGAAAGTGTCAAAAAACCCGCTAATCAAAGTTAAGCCATCGGTTAACAAGCCACTTAAGGCCATATAGGCCTTGCCGATTTGACCAATGGCCGCAATCACGCCCATAACTTGCTTAATCACCGTAAGCCAAGCAGTGGGCAATAAAAATTGAGCAATGTCTAACCAAGTAATTGTATATTTAACCTCGCCATAGCTTAATAAACATTTTGACTTACAGTTTTTCAAAAAGAAACAATCGTCCAGCGGATTGGTGCTGTTGTAAATTTTCTTGGCCAGAAAAGTAATGTCGGCAGCCGCTTTCTGCAAACGAATGTAATGAGTGCAAGCCTCGCGATGAGCTATTTTTTCTTCGTTGCAAGATTCACGACAAGCATCCCTTAGAATCGGAGTGCGTTTTTCATCGCAAGCTGTAGAACACACGTCATCGCCCGGGTATTTTATGCTCAACTCGCACTCCTCAGGAATAAGCGGCTTACCTATATAGCAACATTTATTTTTGCTGTCTTGAGCATAATTATCAATAAACGCTTCTTTATTTTG
>JAPLWE010000033.1 GCA_026396705.1 Candidatus Gribaldobacteria bacterium | reverse complement strand
TTTTTTGAATTTTGCAAATCAAAATGCTACTATGAGCTTAATCTTTTAATCTTAATTATAATTACATGTTAATAAACGCTTTATTTACCGATCCTATATCTTACTTAATGATGGCTGTTTCTTTGTTGTTTGCTTTAACCGTGCACGAATACGCGCACGCCCAGGCCGCTGATTGGCAGGGCGACCATACCGCCCGCGCGATGGGCCGCCTTACGCTTAACCCTTTGGCGCACTTGGACGCGGTGGGCGCTTTATTTATTTTCACCATGGGTTTTGGTTGGGGCAAGCCCGTGCCGTTTAATCTTTATGCTTTAAGAAATAAAAAATGGGGGCCATCGCTAGTGGCCATAGCCGGGCCTTTGTCTAATTTTCTAATGGCCGTGGTAGTGGGCATGATTTTGCGGTTTGGCCATTTGGGCGGAGAACGCTTGCTGGCTTTTTTCGCGATGTTTGTTTGGCTGAATGTTTTGCTGGGCGTTTTTAATTTAATACCTGTGCCGCCACTTGACGGTTCGCATTTGGCGTTGGCTTTGTGGCCGTGGAAATGGGAAAAGCATCGAGTGTTGTTTATGCAAGGCGGATTCATGGCGATTTTTGTAGCCATTATTTTTATGATGTATATTGGCGGACCGTATATCGCCCAGCCATTGTTTTCGCTAATTACCGGCTTACCGATGGGTTTTTAGTTATGTCGCAAGAAACAAAAATTTGTCAGAATTGCCAGAAGGACTTTGTGATTGAGCCAGATGATTTTGATTTTTATGAGAAAATGAAGGTGCCTGCGCCTAATAAATGTTGGCAGTGTCAATTGGCTAATCGGCTGGCTTTTCGTAACGAGAGGGCGCTTTATAAAAGGAAGGATTCCGTGAGTGGGCAGGATGTTATTTCTATGTATTCGGCTGATAAACCGCTTGTTGTTTATAAGCAGGACTATTGGTGGTCGGATAAATGGGATCCCTTAAGCTCTGGTCGGGGGTATGATTTTAGCCGGCCGTTTTTTGAACAGTTTAGAGAATTAATTTTAAGAACGCCTTGGCCAGCTTTGGTTAACATTAACGCAGTCAATAGTGATTATTGCAACTCCACCATGAGCAACAAAAATTGTTATTTGGTTTTTGGCGGAGATTTTAATGAGGATTGCGCTTATTCCACTTTTAATTTTTATAGCAAAGACAGCTATGATTTATACTGGGTAAACAAGTCAGAATTTTGCTACGAAGATATAGATAGCGAGAATTGTAATAAAGTTTTTTTTAGCCAGAACACTCGCGACTCACTTAGTTCAGCTTTTCTTTTAGATTGCGTTAACTGTCAAAATTGTTTGGGTTGCGTGGGGCTAAGGAATAAATCATTTTGTATTTTTAATCAATCATACGCTAAGGAAGAATACGAAAAACAAAAAGCTGAATTTCGTTTAGAAACTTTTTCGGGCCTATCTGCCTTTCAAAAAAAATTTAGAGATTTTATTTTAACTCGCCCTCATCGATATGCCGAGATTGTCAAAACAGTTAATTCAACCGGCCATAATATTCATAACGCTAAGAATTGCCAAAATTGTTTTGATGTTTATCAAGACGCCGAAAACGGCAAAGATCTTTTAATTTGTGGTTGGGGATTAAGAGACGCGCGCAACGCCGACCATGCGGGGCACAATAGTGAGTTGGTTTATAATTCATCTGGTGTGGCCGGTTCAAGCAGAATTCAATTTTCTTTTTATATTTTTTCCGGCCTTGATATTTATTATAGCTTTAATTGCCACAATAATAATCGAAATATTTTCGGTTGCGTTGGTTTACGCAATAAACAATATTGCATATTAAATAAACAATATAGTAAAGAAGAGTATGAGGCTCTTGTCCCTAGGATAATTAAACATATGAATGAAATGTCCTACATAGACAAAAAAGGCAGAGTGTATAAGTATGGTGATTTTTTTCCAAGCGAGCTTTCACCTTTTTGCTATAATGAATCTATAGCTCAAGAATACTTTCCTTTGTCCGCCGAAGCCGCGGCGAAGGCGGGCTATGATTGGAAGCAACCAGAGCCACGCAATTATCAATTATCAATTAAAATCGAAGATTTGCCTGATAACATTAAAGATGTCAAGGATGACATTATTGGCAAAGTGATAGAATGCCAGCATAAGGGACAATGCAACGAACAATGCACCGAGGCCTTCCGCATTATTGAGCCCGAGCTGGCTTTTTATCGTCGAATGAACTTGCCATTGCCTCGGCTTTGTCCTAACTGCCGTCATTACCAACGACTTAAACAGCGTAATCCGCTTAAGCTTTGGACAAGAAAATGCCAAGCTCCGGGTTGTCCTAACACCTTTGAAACCAGTTACGCCCCCGACCGTCCAGAGATTATCTATTGCGAGCAGTGCTACTTAAAAGAAGTTGTATGAAGAATCAAAAACAAAAAGAAGATATAACTATTAAACAAGCGCAGGAGATGGTTGATGATTGGATAAAAACTACTGGAGTTAGTTATTTTTCTGAGTTATCGCAGCTGGCCCAGTTAACTGAAGAAGTAGGGGAGGTGGCGCGAGTTATTTCGCGAACTTATGGCGAGCAGAGTTTTAAGAAATTTGATGAGGCTAAGAAATTGGCTGACGAGCTGGCTGATGTTTTGTTTACTGTAATATGTTTGGCCAATTCCACGGGTATTGATTTAACCAAGGCTTTGCATAAAAATTTAGCTAAGAAAACTAAGCGTGACAAAAAGCGACACACCAACAATGTTAAGTTAAAAATGGCTAATGACCAAAAAGATTCAGAACGATGAAGTTTAGTCATTGGGATTTGTTCATTGGGTATTATTTAGAAATTAGTAATTAGAGCAATTAGAAATTATCATGGTTATGCCTAATTCTGAAATAAAAGAAACTAGGAACAATAAAAGTATTACAATTATTATCAGCAAAATTAAAAGCGCTCAACTAACTAATCGTCAGTTTAAGCCGCGTTTTGGTTGGCAAGTGGAGTTTTAATAGTTTTAGTGGTTGACAGTTAGAACTTTGTTTGTTAAATTAGATTTACTTGTGGAGAGTGATTTATTTTTTTATTAAATTATGCCGACAATTCATCAATTAACTAAGAAACCGCGTAAAAAAGTTGCTAACAAAAGTAAAATGAGGGCTTTAACCTATGGTTTTAATGTGCTCAAAAATAGTTATTCATACTATTCGTCTCCTTTTAAGCGCGGTATTTGCACTAAGGTGTTTACCACCACACCTAAAAAGCCTAACTCGGCTTTGCGAAAAGTGGCCAGGGTAAAATTATCCAGCGGTAAAGAAGTAACTGCTTACATCCCCGGGGAAGGCCACACCTTGCAAGAGCATTCTATTGTGATGATTAGAGGAGGCAGGGTAAAAGATTTGCCTGGGGTAAGATATCATATTGTGCGAGGACATTTAGATGCCACGGGAGTAGAAGGCCGAAAAAATTCTCGCTCAAAATATGGAGCCAAACATACAAAGTAATTAATAAACTATGGCTAATAAATTTAAAACAAGAGAAATAGCTCCCGACCCGATGTATGATAATTTAACAGTGGCTAAGTTTGTTAATATGTTGATGGAGCAGGGCAAGAAAAATATCGCTCGTAAAATTGTTTACGGTTGCTTTGATATTATTAAAGAAAAAACTAAAGAAGAGCCCCTAGCTGTTTTTGAACGAGCCATTGCCGAAGCCACTCCAGCGGTAGAGGTGCGGCCCAAAAGAGTTGGTGGCGCCACTTATCAGGTGCCTATGGAAGTGCCCGCCAAAAGGGGATTAAGCTTGGCCATGAGATGGATCATTGCAGTGGCTTACGCCAAAAAAGGCAAGCCTATGCGCCAAAAATTAGCTGAAGAAATGATTTTGACTGCTAAGGGCGAGGGTGAAGTTATTAAAAAGAAGATTAATGTTCACAAAATGGCCGAAGCCAACAAGGCTTTTGCTCATCTCAATAGGTAAGCCAAAATAAAAAATCAATGAAAAGAGTTTTATTTTTGCCACACGCTTTGTTGCGGATGGAAGAGCGGGGAATAAGCAGGAGCGAAATAGCCGATGCGATTGCCAATCCAGATAAAATTGAAAATTCTGAAATAAATTCCCAGAGATTCTTAATTAAAAAACTTTACTTTAATAAAAAATTCCAAAAAGAACACCTGCTTTTGATTGTTATTGAAAGTAGTCAAAGTATTGCGAAGGTTGTAACGGTTATTGATACTTCAAAAGTTAGCAAACATTTTTAAATATATGGCTCCACAAATAAAATACGACGAAAATTCAAATATTGTTTCCATAAGGGTAAGCGCTGGGAAAAGCGTGGATTCTGATGTAAAAAATAATGTGGTGGTTGATTATGATAAGAATGGACAAATTGTTAATGTTGATATAATGAAAATCGGCATTGATGAGTTTAAGAAAATTTTGAAAACTACTTCGCTGAAAGGGGCGGTTAATTTTTAATATGAAAATTACTATTTGCGGCAGCATTGCTTTTTTTGACGAGATGATGGCGGTTAAAAATGATTTAGAAAAAATGGGGCATGAGGTTAAACTGCCCCCCACGGAAATTCCTAACGAACAGGGCGAGATGATTTCCATCAAAGAATACTATAGCTTAAGAAAAGAAAGCAAAACTGAAACCGGCTGGATCTGGGACAGAAAAGAATGGGCCATGAGAACGCATTTTGAAAAAGTTGCTTGGGCCGATGTTGTTTTGATAGCCAATTACACCAAAAATGATATTGAAAATTATATTGGTGGGAATACTTTTTTGGAGATGGGAGTAGCCTTTTACTTAAAGAAACCGATTTATCTTTTGAATCCTATTCCCGAAACCTCTACTAAAGAAGAAGTGTTGGGCATGAAAGTTATGGTTATTAACAATGATTTATCAAGAATTGTATGAAATCAGTAGTTATTTGTGGTAGTAAGAAATTTAAGAAAGAAATAGGCCAGTTTGTTGATAAACTGAAAGAACTTGGCGTGTTCGTTTATGAACCGAATTTTTTGTGGTTAGAGAAGTGGAGCGAGGAAGAATGGAGCAAGTTGTCTGATGATATCAAAAAGTTTGTGGTCATGGGCTTGACCTATGATCATTTTCATAAAATAAAATCAGCAGACGCAATTTTTATTTTTAATAAAGACGGTTATATTGGCAATTCAGTTAATATGGAAATTGGCTATGCTGTTGCTCTTGGTAAGTCAATCTATGCTTTACATAATGATGAAGAGTTGAGCCGGTCCGGATTTTACAGAAAAATTATCAACACCCCCGAGGTTTTAGCCGAAAGTTTAGGATACGTGGTAAGCAAACAGGGCAAAAAGAAAATTGTTATTTGTGGCTCAATGAGGTTTAGTCAAGTAATGATTTATGCTAAAGAAGATTTAGAAAGAATGGGTTTTGAAGTTGTTTCGCCAAAAAACACTGAACTATATTTGGAAGGAAGCGATTTTTTGAAACAGCGCACTGCTAGCGCTTGGGAGCCGATGGAAGGAGCCAAAAGAAAAATAGACAACAATTTAATAAAAGATTATTATGATGAGATAGCTAAAGCCGATGCTATTTTGGTAATAAATAACGAAAAGAACGGCCTTAAAAATTATATCGGCGGCAACACTTTTTTGGAAATGGGTTTTGCGCATATTTTGGGTAAAAAGATTTATTGTTTGAATTCCTTGCCCGAGGAGCAAAATCATATTTATCAGGAGTTAGTTGCCTTTCAACCAATTGTTATTAACAACGATTTTTCAAAAATTAAATTTTAACTTTAAGCCTTGAATTATTATTATGCCAAGATTATATCCAATTGAAAAAGTGCGCGACATCGGCATTATTGCCCATATTGACGCTGGTAAAACAACGGTCTCGGAGCGTGTTTTGTTTTATACAGGCATTTCCCACAAAATTGGCGAGGTGCACGAAGGCGACACTGTCATGGATTGGATGGAGCAAGAAAGAGAGCGGGGTATCACTATTACTTCAGCGGCCACTACTTGCACCTGGACGCCCACTGAATTGCCTAGAGATAAAGCCAACGAGTATTGGCTTAACTTGATTGATACTCCTGGCCATATTGATTTTACTGTGGAAGTGCAACGCTCCTTGAGAGTTTTGGATGGGGCAGTGGTAGTGTTTGACGGCGTAGCGGGCGTGGAACCACAGTCCGAAACTGTTTGGCGCCAAGCTGACCTGTATAAAGTGCCACGAATTTGTTTTATCAATAAAATTGACCGTATGGGCGCTAGCTTTGAAAAAAGCTTTGATAGTATTTTACAAAAGCTCACCAAAAACGCAGTAGCCGTTCAGTTACCTATTGGCGAAGAGGCTGAAATGGAAGGCGTAATTGATTTAATCACTCAAGAAGCTATTTATTTTAGAGGAGAAAAAGGGGAGATAGTTGAGAAAAAAGCTATTCCGGAAGCTTTCAAAGAAAAAGCGGCTGAATGGCGCCAGAAAATGTTGGAAAAAGTAGTGGCCGAAGACCATAGCTTGTTGGAAAAATTTTTAGCGGGCGAAGAAATTACTGTGAGCGAAATTCGCGCTGTTTTACGAAAATCAGTGCTTGATTATAAATTGGTGCCGGTTTTGTGCGGCACTGCTTTGAAAAATAAAGGCGTTCAACTAATGCTTGACGCTGTGTGTTATTATTTGCCCAGCCCGATTGATTTACCGCCCACTAAAGGCCTTGATCTCAAAACCAATGAAGAGATTGAAAGGAAAGCCGAAGACACCGAGCCATTTTCCGCCTTGGTTTTTAAGATAGCCACTGATCCTTATGTGGGCAGCTTGGGGTATTTCAGGGTATATTCTGGCACATTAAAAAAGGGTTCTTATGTTTTGAATTCAACTACTGGCGCTAAAGAAAGAATTGGCCGAATTTTAAGAATGCACGCCAATGATCGAAAAGAAATTGACGAAGCGTTTACTGGCGATATTGCTACTACGGTTGGCTTGAAAGGGTCTTTTACTGGCCATACTTTGTGTGATGAAGCCCAGCCTATTTTATTAGAAAAATTTGTCTTTCCTGAGCCAGTTATTTCTATTCGCATTGAGCCAAAAACCAAGGCTGACCAAGAAAAGCTTATTTTAGCTATGAAAAAATTGGCTGAAGAAGATCCAACTTTCCGCATTAAAGAAGATCAAGAAACCGGCGAAACTATTATGTCGGGTATGGGCGAGTTGCATTTGGATATTTTGGTTGATCGCATGAAAAGAGAATTTAATGTGGAAGCTAATGTGGGCCAGCCTCAAGTGGCTTATAAAGAAACAATCTTTGCTGAAGCTCAAGCTGAAGGCAAGTATATTCGCCAGTCCGGCGGGCGAGGGCAGTATGGTCATGTTTATTTGAAAGTGAAGCCCAAGGAAAGAGGCGAGGGCTATTCTTTTGTGAACGCTATTAAGGGTGGGGTTATTCCGCAAGAGTATATCCCAGCTATTGATAAAGGCGTTAAAGAAGCTTTTGATAAAGGCGTGGTGGCTGGCTATCCCATGATTGATATTGAGGTTACATTATATGATGGTTCTTTTCACGAAGTTGATTCGTCTGAAATTGCTTTTAAGATTGCTGGTAGTTTGGCTTTCCAAGAGGCGGCTAAAAGAGGCAATGCCGCTTTATTAGAGCCGATTATGAAATTAGAAATAGTGGTGCCCGAGGAATTTTTTGGTGATACTATCGGCGACTTAAACAGAAGGCGAGGCAGTATTGATGAAACTTTGGATAGAAATAACTTAAAAGTGATCCAAGGCAAGGTGCCTTTGGCGGAGATGTTTGGCTATGCCACCTCGCTCCGTTCACTTACCCAAGGTCGTGGCACATCCACTATGGAATTTGATCATTATGAAAGAGTGCCCAATAATATAGCTAAAGATATTATTGAAGGCAAGAGAAAATAATTATTTTATACTTAATATAAACTTATGAATATAGCAGATATTAAAAAATTAGTTAGCGAAGAAGGTAAAATTGTGATAGTTTCGGAAAGCGGTGAGATTGCTTTAGTGGCGATGAATTTTGACGAATACAAAAAAATGAAAAATTGCAAGTGTCAAGAGGAAATTCCTTTTGAGCCCGAGTCAATGATTAATCCTGTCATGGAAGAATTTGAAGAAGAGGCGCCCCAACCACCTGCTATTGAGCCAGCAATGGCGCGAGAAAAAGAGCTCACGGTAGAAGATTTGCCTTTCTAGTTAATAATTTCTCTCCTAGCTTATTGACTTTTATTTATTTATCAATATAATTAAAGGAATAAATTGAAGCTTAAAGCTTGAAGTGTGAAACAGTTGTTTTTTAGTGTTTCATCTTTCGGGTTTTATGCTTCACCATCACAATGGCCGAAAAAGCTAAATTTGAACGAAACAAACCACATCTTAACATTGGCACTATTGGCCATGTTGACCACGGCAAAACTACTTTGACCGCGGCGATGTTAAAATACTCTTTCTTAAAGGGTTACAAGTCGTCTAACAAATCAGTAGACGAGATTGACTCTGCCCCAGAAGAAAAAGCCAGAGGGGTAACGATAAACATTTCACATAACGAATTTGAGTCCGAAAAGAGGCACTACGCTTTGATTGATTGCCCAGGTCACGCTGATTATATTAAAAATATGATTACTGGGGCCGCGCAAATGGACGGTGGTATTTTGGTGGTTTCCGCTGCCGAAGGCCCGATGCCTCAAACTCGAGAGCATGTTTTGTTGGCTAGACAAGTTGGCTTGCCCAGCTTGATGATTTTCTTAAATAAATGCGATCAAGTTGATGATCCTGAAATGATTGATTTAGTAGAATCTGAATTAAGAGAATTATTAACTAAAAATGGCTATCCTGGAGAATCTACTCCAATTATTCGCGGCTCGGCCTTGAAAGCTGGCGCGTGTGATTCAATTGATGACGCTGATATGAAACCAATCGGGGAGCTTATCGCTAAAATAGATGAGTATATTCCCGAGCCAGAAAGGGTTTTTGATAAACCGTTTTTAATGGCTATTGAAGATGTCTTTTCTATTGAGGGGCGGGGCACTGTGGTTACTGGCAGGGTAGAAAGAGGTATTTTGAAAGCAGGCGATGAAATAGAAATAATTGGCTTAAGACCAACCCAAAAGGCTGTGGCAGTGAGTATGGAAATGTTCAATAAGATTTTAGACGAAGGCCGAGCTGGTGATAATGTTGGTGTTTTATTGAGAGGCTTAAAGAAAGATGATGTAGAAAGAGGTCAGGTGCTAGCCAAGCCCGGTAGCGTTACACCACACACTGAATTTGATGTTGAAGTGTATGCTTTAACTAAAGATGAGGGTGGCCGACACACTCCATTTTTTGCTGGCTACAAACCCCAGTTTTATATTCGCACCTGCGATGTTACTGGGGATGTCATTTTACCTGAAGGAGTAGAAATGGTTATGCCTGGCGATACTGCTAAATTAAAAGTTAAATTGATTGCTCCGATGGCTTTAGAAGAAAAGCAAAGGTTTGCTATCAGAGAAGGTGGGAGAACTGTGGGAGCGGGCGTGATAACTAAGATTGAAAAGTAAAATAAAAAGTTGAATTCCCGCTGCTCTTTGAGAAAAAAAATATGGCCGAAGCGCTTATTAAAGAAATTTCCAAAAAAGACAAAGAAGCCGAGGCAAGACCGCGGTTGCGTATTAAGTTGCGCTCTTATGATAGCAAAGTGGTAGACGCCTCTTGCCGTCAAATCGTGGAAATTGCTATGAGATCAGATGCTGAAATGATCGGCCCGGTGCCTTTGCCCACCGAGATTCACAAATATACTGTGAACCGCTCTACTTTTGTGCATAAAGATGCTCGAGAGCAGTTTGAGATGCGTATTCATAAGCGCTTGATAGAAGTGTCCGGGCCAACCCAGCGATTTATTGAAGCCATGAGAGATTTAACTTTACCGACTGGCGTAGAAATAGAAGTAAAAACGAGTTAATTAAATATTGTTCAAAGTACTAACCGTGTGTTAAAACTTTGATGTAGTAGCTTGAAACACTAACCCTTACTTATCCCTGAAAACCGGGAGTTAGTTCTCGGTTTTTTTGGTGGTTATTAATTAAAAATAGATTGTTCCATTTATTCTGTATGCCATACATTTTAGGAAAGAAAATTGAAATGACCCAAGTTTTTGAAAACGGAAAAGTAGTTCCGGTAACTTTGGTTGAGGCAGAACCTTGCGTGATTACTCAAATTAAAACTAAAGAAATAGATGGCTACGAGGCTGTCCAATTGGGCTCTGAGAAGAAAAAAGCTATTCGTGTTAAAAAATCAGAAAAAGGCAAAGAGTATAAATATCTAAGAGAATTTCGGGTCGCCTTCGCCTCCGAGGCTTCGGCGCCTAAAATAGGTGGGCAAATCGATCTTTCGGCTTTTCAGGTTGGTAGCAAGGTGAGGGTTTCGGGTATCAGCAAAGGCAAGGGTTTCCAGGGAGCGGTGAAAAGATGGGGTTTTCATGGCCGAAACGCTACTCATGGTGTTAAGCATGAACATCGCACTTTAGGGTCAGTGGGATCTACTGATGCGGCTCGTGTTTTTCCCGGCAAAAAAATGCCTGGCAGAATGGGCGGAGAAAGAACTTCAGTCAAAAATTTAGTGATTATGAAAATTGATATTGAAAACAACATTTTGGTTGTTAAAGGCGCTGTGCCCGGAAGAAGGGGAACGCTAATAGAGATTAGAGGATAATTTTTATGAAAACTGTTATTTACAATCAACAAGGAAAAAAAACCGGCCAGGCAGAATTGCCCGAGGAGATTTTTGGCGTGAAAGTTAGTCCAGACTTGATGCAACAAGTAGTTGTTTCTCAAGCAGCCAATAGAAGACAGGGCAATGCTCATTGTAAAGACAGAAGCGAGGTAAGTGGTGGTGGCAAAAAGCCTTGGCGACAAAAAGGCACAGGTAGAGCGCGGCATGGTTCAACTCGTTCGCCTATTTGGAAAGGGGGCGGGGTAACCTTTGGCCCCACCAATGAGAGAGTTTATAAAAAAGTGATTCCTCAAAAAATGAGGCAAAAAGCCATTTTGATGGCGTTATCGGGTAAAGTTCAAAGCCAGTTTTTGATTGTTTTGGATAGTTTGAAAATTTCCGAAGTTAAAACAAAAGAGATTAATAAAATTTTACAAAGTTTGCCTTGCAAAAAACAATCTATTTTGATTGGCGCGAATAGCTATAATACTGAATTGATTAGGGCGGCTCGCAATATACCCCAAGTAACCTTGACAGTAATTAAAGATTTTAATGCTTTGGATTTGTTGTCTTCTAAATATTTATTGATAACACAAGAGGGGATTGAAGTTTTGAAAAAAACATTCCTTAAAGTATAAATTATATGTTATTAGACCGTTTCAAAAAAAACGCCCGAAGATTGAGCAATACCAATAAGCTTGCCGGTCGTCATAAGGAAAAAGGCCAGCTCAATACTAAGGAGCAACAGATAGAAAAGATTAAAGAAAAGAAAAGCAAAGAGGTTGCTCAATCTGTAGTTGTTGATAATAAACCAACCGACAAAAAGCATAAAACCAAATCAGCTTCGTTTGTTTTAGTTTCGCCACAAATTACTGAAAAAGCGGTTAATATTCAAGATGATAATCAGTATGTTTTTAAGGTAACGGCTAAAGCCAATAAATCAGAAGTGAAAAAAGCAGTGGAGGGCGTTTATAATGTTGATGTTTTGAAAGTCCGAGTGATTAATGTTCCGCCCAAGAAAAAGCGATTAGGTCGCACGATGGGCTGGCAAGCTGGTTATAAAAAGGCGATAGTGAGCGTTAAAAAAGGACAGGTTATTGAGATATTACCAAGATAATTTATATGCCATCGATAAAAGAAAAAATTATTACCAAGACTGAACCAGAAAAGGGTCTTATTGTGATGTTGAAAAGCAGAGCCGGCCGTAATAATACCGGTCGCATTACTATGCGACATCAAGGAGGCGGGGTAAAAAAGTTTTATCGTTTAGTGGACTTTGGTCAGCCAGACTTAGGTGAATCGGGTGGGTTGGTTGTAGCTATTGAATACGATCCCAATCGCACTTGCTTTATCGCTTTGGTTGAAGATACTACTGGCAAGAAAAGATATATTTTATGTCCCGAGGGGTTGAAAGTTGGCGCGAAAGTTGTCTATAATGAAGCAGCTATTTTTGAAACAGGCAATCGTTTGAAATTAAAGAATGTTCAGGTGGGTTCATCGGTTTATAATATAGAATTGGTGCCAGGTAATGGAGGCGTGTTGTGTCGGTCAGCTGGTTCGTCAGCTCAAGTGATGGCTCGAGACGAAAAATATGTTAATCTAAAAATGCCCTCGGGAGAAGTGCGCAAGGTGCTAGGCGAGTGTTTTGTTTCGGCGGGTTCTTTATCTAATTCTGAACATCGCTTTCATAATATAGGCAGCGCTGGATCAGCTCGACGCAAAGGCGTTCGACCCAGCACCAGAGGTTCAGCTATGAATGCTTGCGATCATCCGCATGGCGGAGGCAAAAACAAACAGCCTATTGGCCGTCATCCGCGAACTGCTTGGGGCAAACCAGCTTTAGGCGTTAAAACCAGAAAGCACAGATGGACAGACCAATTGATATTACAGAGAAGAATTAAAAAACCAAGAAAGAAGTAATAAATCATATTTATGTCAAGAAGTTCAAAAAAGGGTCCTTATTTAGATGAGAAATTATTAAAGAAAGTTTCTCGTTTGGATAAGGGTGAAAAAATAATTATTAAAACTTGGGCCAGGCGAGCTTCTATTACGCCGGAGATGGTTGGTTTTACTTTTGGGGTTCATAATGGGAAAGAGCATATTCCAGTATATGTGATTGAAGAAATGGTTGGACACAAGTTAGGCGAGTTTGCAGCATCAACCAAATTTATTAGACATGGTGGTAAATTACAGAAAGAGCAAGAAGCCAAAGTTCAAGAGAGAGAAAAGGCCGCTACTGCTGGCGCTACCACTAGCGCCAAGCCAGCAGCTAAATCAGGTAAGTAAATTTTTATATGTTGATTAAAGCTTCTCTAAATTATTTACACATCGCGCCCCGCAAAATGCGTTTATTAGTTGACGCAGTGCGAGGAAAAAGAGCTATTTGGGCTAGGGATTTTTTGAATTTTCGAGTTAAGAAAGGCGCCCTGCCCTTAAAAAAGCTTTTGGATTCAGCTTTAGCCAATAGCAAAAATAATTTCAATCTTAAAGAGGAAGAGATGTTTATTAAAGAAATCAAGGTTGATGAAGGTCCTAAAATGAAACGATGGAGAGCTAGATCCAAGGGTCGAGCTATGCCGATTCAAAAGAAAACTTCCCATGTAACCATTATTTTAGATGTTCAAAAGTAATAATTGATTGTATGTCACACAAAGTTCACCCAAAAATTTTAAAGATAAAAGAAATTAAGGACTGGTTGTCTAGAGGTTTTTACGAGAAAAATTTCCGACAAAATTTACAAGAGGATTACTTGTTGAGGACTTTTCTTGGGAAAAAGCTTGCTCAAGCCTCGGTGGAAAGCTTAGAAATAGAGAGGGGACGGTCTACTTTGAAAATTATTATCAAAACAGCCAGGCCGGCTTTAGTGATTGGCCGAGGAGGGCAAGAAGTAGAAAAATTAAAGCAGAGCATTGATAAAATTTTATACGACATTAGACCAGTTGGTGGTTCACAAGAGAGAATGGCTGTTAAGATTGAAATTTTGGAGGTCCGAAACCCTTGGGATTCAGCTCCCTTGGTAGGACAATGGATGGCTGGGCAAATTGAAAAAATGGTGCCGTTTAGAAGAGTGATGAAAATGGCCATAGGCAAGCTCAAGGAGCAAAAAGGTGTTCAGGGAGCAAGATTAGAGGTGTCGGGTCGTTTGAATGGCGCTGAAATTTCCCGCACTGAATGGTTGTTAGAGGGCAAGATGCCTCGGCAAAACTTACGAGCGATTATTGATTATTCTTTGCAGGAAGCCAGATGCGCCTATGGCACTATTGGCATAAAGGTGTGGATTTATAGAGGAGAAAAATTTGATTAAAATTTCAAAATTGATATGTTACAGCCCAAGAAAATGAAACATAGAAAATGGCACAAAGGCCGCTCCAAGGGGGTGGCTAGACGAGGCGTTGAGTTGTCTTATGGTAGTTTTGGCTTGAAAGCTTTAGAAACGAAATGGATCACCGCTGCCCAGCTTGAGGCCTGTCGCAAGGCCATGGCGCGCTTATTAAAAAAGAAAGGCAAGCTTTGGTTGAAGATCTTTCCTTATAAGCCTATTACCGCTAAGGGTAGCGAAGTGCCCATGGGCGGAGGCAAAGGCAGTGTATCGTATTATGTTTTTCCCATTACCCCTGGCAGAATTATTTTTGAATTAGATGGTGTTGACGAAGAAACAGCCAGAGCAGCTTTTAAGAAATCAGCTGATAAATTGCCGATTAAGACGAGGTTTATTAAGAAAGAAGATTAATTTTATGAAACAACAAGATAAAATTAAAGATTTCAAACGATTAGACAAAGCCGGTTTGGCAGATTTGGTCTTGGTGAAAAAAGAAAGAATGCGCCAATTGAGGTTTGATTTAGCTGCTGGGAAAGTAAAAAATGTTAGAGAGATCCGTGAAAATCGTCGCGAGGTTGCTTTGTTAAATACTTTGTTGAAAAAAATATGAAGAAGAAATTAAAAGGCATAATTATTTCTGACAAAATGAAAGACACTGTGGTGGTTAAAGTTGATCGCTTGGTAGCTCACCCTAAATACCATAAGAGATTTAAGGTGTCTAAAAAGTATAAAGCGCACGCCGAGGGAGATAATTTTAAGGTGGGAGATGTGGTGATGATTGAGGCTTGCCGACCGATTAGCAAGGATAAAAAATTTAGAGTGCTGGAAAAAATTATTTCTAATTAACCTGTATGATCCAAACTAAAACAAAATTAAATGTGGCTGACAATACTGGCGCCAAAATGGTGCAGTGTATTGGTATCCCGGGTGGCACTAGAAAACGCTACGCTCATTTGGGTCAAATTATCAGGGTGGTGGTTAAAGTAGCTGCTCCCAGAAGAGAAGTTAAAAAGCATCAGGTATTAAAAGCAGTGATTGTGCGTCAGCATAAGCCGTTCCGCAGGGCTGATGGTTCATTTTTAATTTTTGATGATAACGCTTGTTGTTTGCTGAATGATAGCAATGCCCCCAAAGGCAACCGTATTTTAGGGCCAGTGCCCCGTGAATTGAGAGAAATGGGGTTTGAGACTATTATCACTATGGCTAAGGATGTGATTTAATAAAAAATATGCGTATTAAAAAAGGTGATCAGGTTTTAATAATAAAGGGCAAGGATAAGAAAAAGAAAGGCAAGGTAGCCAGGACTTTTCCCAAAACTGATAAAATTTTATTGGAAGGTTTGAATTTGAAAAAAACGCATAAACGGCCAAGAAAAGAGGGCGAGAAAGGTCAGGTGGTGGAAATAGCAGCTCCTTTAAGAGTGGCGTCGGTGATGTTTGTCTGTCCGAAGTGTGGCCAAGCGGCTCGATTGGGTTATGTGGTTAAGGGTGAAAGCAAAAATAGAGTTTGCAAAAAATGCGGGGTTGAGGTTTAATTTATGTTAATGTTGAAAAGATATGACATTGCAAGAAAAATATAAAAAAGAAGTGGTATCCAAAATGATAGAAAAGTTTGGCTATAAATCAATCATGGCTGTGCCTCGCATTGATAAGGTGGTGGTAAACAGTGGCTTTGGCAAAGCAGTGGCGACCAAAGGGTCTGGGGAAAGAGAAACGATTGAAAAGTATATTAGCGACAACTTAGCTGTTATTACTGGGCAAAAGCCAGCCTTGAGGCAGGCCAAGAAATCTATTGCTAATTTCAAATTAAGAGAGGGCATTAATGTTGGAGCGGTATCTACTTTGAGAGGTCAAAGAATGAATGACTTTTTGGAAAAATTGATTGGTTTAGTTTTGCCAAGAAAGAGAGATTTTCGCGGTTTATCAGTGGCTTCTATTTCTAAAACCGGCGAATTATCGCTTGGCTTTAGAGAGCACATTCTTTTTCCAGAAGTAAAAATTGAAAAAGAAAAAGGCATTTTTGGATTACAGGTGGTGATTGCCACTACCGCTCACACTAAAGATGAAGCCTTGGAGCTTTTTAGATTATTAGGGTTTCCGTTTGAAAGGTAATGTTTTAATGTATGGCAAAAAAATCTTTAATTATAAAATCACAAAGAGAGCCGAAGTTCCAAAGTCGAGTTATTCGGCGATGTTTCAAATGCGGTCGCAATAGGTCGTATATTAGAAAGTTTGGCTTATGTCGAATTTGTTTTAGAGAAATGGCTAACCGAGGAGAAATCCCTGGTATAACCAAATCATCATGGTAATTGAGATAACCTTATTAAATTTATGGATCCTATAGCAGATTTATTAAATAGAATTAAAAATGCGCAGGCTGTTTTACATCCGGTAGCTGATGTGCCTTGCTCAAATTTGAAATTAAGAATTGCGGAAATTTTGAAAAGAGAGGGATTGATTACTGATTTCAAGAAGCGAGGCAAAAAGGATATGAAAATATTGCGAATAGATTTGAAATACAACGAAGATAAAACTCCAGCTATTTCTAATTTTAAGAAAGTTTCTAAGCCCGGCCAGCGGATTTATAAAAAATCGCAAGAGATTAAATGGGTTAAAAACGGCTATGGCTTGGCTATTGTTTCTACTAATAAAGGATTGCTTACTGACAAAGAAGCCAGGAAGCAAAAGGTTGGCGGAGAAGTAATGTTAGAAATTTGGTAAATATATGAGCAGAATAGGTAAACAACCAATAACAATTCCTACGGGAGTTGAGGTAAAAATTGAGGGCCAGTTAATTACTGTGAAAGGCCCAAAAGGAGAAATTAAGCAATCAGTGATAGCGGGTATTTTGGTTGCCAAGAAAGAAAATGAGCTAATTGTTGCGCCCGCGAAAGAGAGCAAGCAATGGAGCAAATTTTGGGGCTTGACCAGATCTCTATTACATAATAATATTGTGGGCGTGAGCGAGGGATTTGTTAAGAAATTAGAAATGGTAGGCGTTGGTTATAAAGCTGCTATGTCTGACCCAAAAACATTAAAAATTGAAGCAGGCTTTTCGCACTCGGTGATTATGAGTGTGCCTGAAGGCTTAACAGCCACCGCGGAAAAAAATAATATGACTATTAGCGGTTTTGATAAACAAAAAGTTGGTCAGTTTGCCGCTAAAATTCGCGCCATTAGGCCGCCCGAGCCCTATAAAGGCAAGGGTATTAGATACGCGGGTGAAAAGGTAAGACGCAAGGAAGGCAAAAAAGCCGCTGCTTCCAAATAAACATATGTTAGAAAAACAAAACAAAAGAGCTAGACGGCATCAGCGAATAAGAGCCAAGGTAAAAGGCGCGGAAGGTTCGCCACGGCTTTGTGTTTTTAGAAGCAACCAGCATATTTACGCTCAATTGATTAATGATGAAAAGGGAATTGTTTTGGAGTCCTCTGGCGATTTTGCTTTGAAGATAGATGGTAAGGTAAAAAAAGCGTTTGAAGTTGGTCAGGCCATTGCTCAAAAGGCATTGTCTAAAAAAATTGATAAAGTGATTTTTGATAGAGGTGGCTATAAATATCATGGCCGCGTTAAGGCGGTGGCTGACGGAGCCAGATCAGCTGGATTGAAGTTTTAATTCTTTATTATGTATAACAATAATAATAACAATAATAACAATACGGCTACTAGGGGAAACCAAGGAGATCGGCAATCAAGAGATCGGCGGCCCGAGAGATCAGGGCCTAAATCTGAATTTGATTCCAAGGTTTTGGATTTAGCTCGGGTAACCAAGGTGACTGGTGGTGGCAAGCGGATGCGTTTTAGAGCAACAGTGGCCATTGGCAACAAAAAAGGCAAAATTGGCATAGGTGTGGCCAAGGGCAAAGATGTGCAACAAGCCGTAGAAAAAGCTACACGATTGGCTCAACGGCATATCATTGTTATTCCAGTAGTGCAAGACACCATCCCTCACGAAACTTGGGCAAAATTTGGGCCAGCTCAAGTTTTATTAAAGCCACAAGGCAAAGGTTTGGGCTTGGTGGCGGGTGGCGTGGTGCGAGTGATTTGTAGCTTGAGTGGTATTAAGGATATTTCGTCTAAATTACTTTCCAGATCGCGCAATAAATTGAACATTGCCCAAGCGACCATTGAAGCGCTTAAGAAATTGAAGGTTAAATAATTTTATGCAGTTAAATAATATACAACCGATTCATAAAGCCAAGAAAACCAAACGGGTTGGTAGAGGAGGTAAACGAGGCACTTATTCTGGTCATGGCATTAAGGGCCAAAGCTCAAGAGCCGGCAGAAAAATGCAACCATCTATCAGAGAGTTAATTAAACGCTATCCCAAGCTAAGAGGCTATCGCTATATTCGCTTTGGAGTGGGGGTGTCCGAAGTTAATATTGGCATTCTAGATAAAAACTTTCAAAGTAAAGATTTGGTAACGCCTAAAATTTTGGTTGAAAAAGGGCTGGTTAATCTTTTTAAGGGCAAGGTGCCTGGTGTGAAAATTTTAGGCCAAGGAGAGATGACGAAAAAACTAACTATTAGTGATTGTGAAATTTCTAAAATAGCCAAAGAGAAAGTGGAGAAAGCCGGCGGGAGCGTAAAATAATTTTTATGTCTTGGTTTCAAAAACTTATAGCAATATTTAAGAACAAACAATTGAGAAATAAAATTCTCTTTGTTTTGGGTATTATGGTGGTTTTCCGTTTGGCCGCAGCCATTCCTATCCCTGGTATTGATTTGGAAAACTTAAAACGATTTTTTAACCAAAACCAGTTTTTTGGCTTGATGAATGTTTTTGTAGGTGGCACTTTAGACAATATGTCTATTGTGATGCTTGGCTTGGGGCCGTATATTACCGGCGTGATTATCATTCAGCTTTTAACCATGGTTTTTCCGCAGTTGGAAAAAATGTTTAAGGAAGAAGGCGCAGCCGGCCGCCAAAAGGTGAACCAATACGGCCGACTACTCACTGTGCCCTTAGCTGTTTTGCAGGCTTATAGTATGATTGTATTGTTTCAAAGGCAAGGCGCTTTGGGGCATTTTACTAGCTTGCAGATGGTTATTACTTTGATTACCGTGGCTGGCGGAGCGGTATTTTTAATGTGGCTAGGCGAACTCATTACCGAGAAGGGTATTGGTAATGGTGTTTCATTGTTGATTTTTGCGGGTATTGTGTCTAATACGCCCGCTGATATCCGCCAAATTATTTTATCTTGGGATCCAGCCAATTTACCATCTTATATTTTATTTTTGGTTGCTTCTTTGGCTATTATTTTTGGGGTGGTTTTAATCACCGAGGCTAGACGCAATATTTTAGTTTCTTACGCTAAACGCATCAGGGGTAATCGTATTTATGGGGGATCATCTACTTATTTGCCTATCAACTTAAACCCAGCTGGCGTTATCCCAATTATTTTCGCTATGAGTATTTTGCTATTTCCGGGAATGATTGCTAGCTTTTTGGCGGCCGGGGGCACTAGTTGGTTGACTCATGGGGCTAAAGCTGTAGCAGATTTTTTGCAAAATGTTTGGGTGCATGGGGCTTTGTATTTTATTTTAGTTTTTTTGTTTACCTTTTTTTATACCGCAGTTACCTTTGACCCCAAATCAATTGCTAATAACTTGCAAAAAATGGGCGGTTTTGTGCCAGGTATTCGACCGGGCGAGAAAACTGCGCAGTTTTTACACAAAATTTTATACCGCATTTTGTTTTTGGGGGCTGGGTCTTTGGGCTTAATAGCGGTGATGCCTTCAATTGTGCAGGGCATTACTAATGTGCAAACATTTCGTTTTTTGGTAGGTGGCACTTCGTTGTTGATTTTGGTGAGCGTGGTATTAGAAACTTGGCGGCAAATTAAAGCGCAAGTTGAAATGCGAGAGTATGATAACTATTAATGTTTTTTTGCAGTTGTCATAGTTATTTTGCTTAGCGTGCTACGATGGTTTGAAAATTATAGTCGCAGGCTTCGAAAAAATGACGCGGTGCCCAATCGCCTTTGGCGACTTCCCGCTATTTTTCCTCGGCCTGCTCCTTAATTTTCTAAACCATCTCCGCAATGCACGCAAAATAACTATGACAACTACTCAAGTGATTTATGCAAAACATAAAACAAAAATGGGTTTTAATTATAGTTGGTCCGCCGGGAGCGGGTAAAGGCACACAAGGCACTTTGTTGGCGGAAAAGCTTAATCTGTATTATTTTGAAACTAGCAAAATTTTAGAGTTAAGCTTTCAAGAGAATACTGCGGGCGAGTTTATTGAAATTGATGGGCAAAAATATTATTTTGCTCAAGAATTTGATAATTGGAAAAAGGGTATTTTATGCAGTCCGCCTTTTGTCAGTTATTTGGTGCAAGAAAAGATTAGAGATCTTTTTGCCAAAGATATTAGTTTGCTTTTGTCAGGCTCGCCCAGAACGGTTTTTGAAGGAGAGCAGATTCTACCTTTATTGGAAGAGCTTTATGGTAAAGAAAATATCAAAGTTATTTTGTTGGATATTCCATCTGAACAAACAATTTTCCGCAATTCCAATCGACGGCTTTGCCAATTAATGAGGCATCCTATTTTATTTAATGAAGAAACAAAAAATCTTAAAGAATGTCCTTTAGACGGCTCAACCTTAATGAAACGCGAGGGTCTTGATAATCCAGAAACCATTACTATTCGTTTGAAAGAATACAAGGAGAGAACTATGCCACTTTTGGATTATTTCATTGAGCAGGGTATTGTTATTCGTAAAGTTGAGGGGGTTGGCCCAGTGGATGAGGTTTTCGGCCGAGCCCTGGAGGCGATCAAATAATTCTTTATGATTTCTCTTAAGACCGACAAAGAAATCGCCATAATGAAAAAGGGAGGAGCCATTTTGGCTCGGGTAATGAAACAACTGCTGAAACAAGTTAAACCCGAGGTAAGTGGCGAGCAGTTAAACAGGGCAGCCTTGGCTCTGTTTTTTGATTATGGCGTGGAGCCGGCTTTTTTAGGGCACGAGGGCTTTCCAGCTGCCTTGTGTGTTTCTAGGAATAATGTGGTGGTGCATGGCTTGCCTGATAGCCAACCATTAAAATCAGGCGATATTTTGTCGCTGGATTTGGGCTTGAAATATCAGGGCTATTATTTGGACATGGCCTCTACTGTAATTGTGGGCAAAAAATCTGATGCGCCCGCTATAGCTGTGAAGTTTTTGCAAGCTGGCGAAGAATCCTTAAAAGAGGCTATCAAAATGATCAAACCGGGCAATACTTTTGGCGACTTGGCTGAAGCAACGCAAAAAATAATTGAAAGCGCGGGTTTTACAGTGGTGCGTAATTTGTGCGGCCATGGCATTGGCCAGGAGTTGCACGAAGACCCGCAGATTTTGAATTATGGCTTAGCAGGTGAGGGCGAAGTTTTGAAAGAGGGGATGGTGATTTGCTTGGAGCCAATGCTGACTACTGGTAGCTGGAAAATTAAAAAATCAGCTGACGGCTTTGGTTATGAAACATCAGATGGCTCTTTGGCCTGCCATTTTGAGCACACCATCGCTATCACCAAAAAAGGGCCACAGGTATTGACTAAACCATAAAAAAGTGTTATCATAGGTCAGCAGTTAAATTGATTAACCCTAGCATTTCCCATTATGGGAGAAAGGAGTATAAAATGTTAAGGGTTTTTTTATTTCTTTTTTGTATTTTTTATCTTCTGCCCGGTCTCGTGACCTCTACAATCCTTTTCAAGCATTGGGCTATGTTAAAGGGATTTAAAAAAGATTTTATAGCCCGATTGGTGGGAGTATTCTTTTGGCCATGGGTCTTGCGGGAAATTTCGAGTTATAAGGGCTCTCGTATTTTCGAAAAAGATCTATTAAAGCGGAGGGTCGGCAGGATGGTTTCTAGCGACCGCGATAAGGGAGGAATTAGGGATTGGGTAAAGAATTATATAACCAATCCAAAAATCGACAAAGAGGCAGTGTATCGGTTGAGAATATATACATCGCCGGGGCGTCGATAAAAAAATGGAAGGGTGGTTCATCTATTTATATAGATTGCCACCCTTTTGTAATACATCAGGGATTTGTTATAATACAAGAATCATAAAACTATGTCTCAAAAATCAAACAATGAGCTTCGTTTAGACCCGATCTCGGGTGATTGGGTGGTGGTGGCCACTGGCCGAGCCAAGCGGTTCCCCGGGGTCAGACCTCGGGGTGCTGGCGCTTGCCCGTTTTGTGTTTATTTTACTAGTAAGGAAAAGAATTTGGGCCAGATTGTGGTTATCCCTAATAAGTTTCCCGCTTTTTCCCCAGTGGGTAGGGGTCAGACCCCTACCTTGGGTGGTTTGTTTCAGAAAATGCCAGCTAATGGTTTTCATGAAGTGGTTATCACTAAAAGCCATACTCGCTCCATCGCTGATTTTTCGCTTGATGAAACCATTGAACTATTAAGCGTTTATCAGAGTCGTTATTTAGCTTTAGCCAAAGAAAAAGTAATTAATTATATTTTTATTTTTCACAATCACGGCCCATTAGCCGGGGCTTCCATCAGCCACCCGCATTCGCAAATTATTGCCACTTCCTTGGTGGATGGTGGGTTTTTACAACCGTTGAAAGCGGCGGAAAAGTTTTTTAGCCAAAATAAAAAATGTCTTTATTGCTCCATCAATCAAGCCGAGCTAAAAAGCCAAGAAAGAATTGTGGCTGAAAATGATAGCTTTGTGGCTTTGTGCCCTTTTGCTTCCAAAATGGCTTTTGAAATAATGATCGCTCCTAAAAAACATTCGTCCCATTTTGAAAAAATCACCGAGGAAGAAAGGAGTGATCTAGCCGATATTTTGCGCTCAACCTTGGCCAAAATTAAAAAAGGCCTCAACAATCCCGATTACAATTTTTACATCAGAACAGCCCCTTGCGATAGCCAAGAGCATGATTCATTCCACTGGCATTTAACTATTTTGCCCAAGACACAAACTTGGGCTGGTTTTGAACTGGGAGCGGGTATGGAAATCATCACCACCGCCCCGGAACAAGCCGCTCAATATTTAAGAAAAGTTAAAATATGAAAAAAATAATTGTGGCTAATTGGAAGTGCAATCCTCAAACATTGCGTGAGGCGCAAAAGATGTTTTTGGAGTTGAAGCAGGGGATAGGTAGAAGCGAGAAATCAGAAGCGGTGGTTTGTTCGCCGTTTGTTTACTTAGCTCAAGGGGCAGAAGTTTTTAAGGGTGGTAAAATAAAATTAGGTGGGCAGAATTGCGCTTTGGCTGAAGGTGGCCCGCATACGGGAGAAATTTCAGTGGCCATGCTCAAAAATTTGGGGGCTAAATATGTTATTTTGGGGCACTCTGAACGGCGGGCTTTAGGCGAAGACAATATTTTAATCAACCAGAAAATAAAAATTGTTTTGAAAAATGAGCTTACGCCGATTGTTTGTTTGGGCGAAACAGCTCAACAGAAACAAAATAATGAAACATTTTTAATTTTAGAACAACAAATTAGAGAGGTTTTGCAAAAAATTACTTCTACTTGCTCTTTTTATTAGAAAAATTATTTCTCAAATAACTAACCCCACAATAGCGAGAAAAATTTGTTTGCTTTATGGAGGTAGCGTAGATTCTGCTAATTCCGATGAGTATCTTAAAACAGAAATTTTTAATGGTCTTTTGATTGGTGGAGCTTCATTGAAAATTAAAGAATTTTTGAAAATTGTATTAATCGTTTAATATAGTATATAATTATTGAAACTATTCCATGAAAAAAGTTATTGATATTATTTCTGACGAAAATGATAAGCAGGAGCCGGTTTGGTTAAGGAAAAATGAAGTAGCAAAACTAGCCAAAAAGCAAAAGCCGGTTAGTCAGAAAAGAAAAATTGAAAAAACAAAAAAACAACACTCCAAGAAGTTGCCTTTTGCTTTGCCTCAAATCAGCTTGGTGGTTTTAGCGATGATAGTTGCTAGCTTAGCTTTTTTGGCGGTTTGGTTTACCTTAAATCCTAAACTAACTTTAGCTTTGCGTCAGAAACAAGCGCCCATAGAGATTACAGCTGAACTTGAACTAAATGTTTCGCAAGCTTCATCTACCGCTAAAACTATTCCAGCCCAGTTTTTGCCAGTTACTGTTGAAAAAACTTTAACTTTTCAAGCAACCGGGGTAGCCTTTGAAGATACTAAAGCCGAGGGCGTTATTAAAGTTTATAACAACAGCAATCCGCCCGCCGCCCTAACCTTGGTGGCTGGCACAAGGTTTTTATCGTCGGGTGGCAGCAAGATTTTTCGGGCGGTGGAAAAAGTTGTTTTACCTGCTCCGACTATTAATAATGGCAAGGTTGTGGGCTCTACAGCTAATGTGAAGGTGGTGGCGCAAGAGGTGGGTGAGGAATATAACATCGGGCCTTCTAAATTTGTTGTGCCTGGTTTGGCTGGAGGAAAGCTTTATTTTACGGTTGGAGGAGAATCAACCAGCGCGATGGCTGGAGGAGCTAGAAAAGAGGTGGGCCGGGTAAGCGCAACTGATAGAGACAAGGCTCAAGCAGACATTTATAAGCTTTTGCGTGATTTGCTTTTGGCTCAAATGAAAGAAAAAACACCAGCTGGTTTTACGATGGATGAGAGAGCTATTTTGGAAGATGATTTTGTTTTTTCTTGTTCTGAATTAGCTACTACTAGGCAGGAAAAAAATAAGGATTTATCGTTTAGCTGCGCTGGTAAATTAGTTGGCCGAGCGCTTGTTTTTAAGATGGACGATATTAAGGCCGTCTCAATAAATTTGCTAAACGAGAAAAAAACCGTTTCGCAAGAATTACGCCTTGATAATTTACAGATTTCTTTTGTGCCCAAGGGCGTGATTACTCAATCAGGGCGCTTAAATTTGTCATTGCTAGCTGGTGGTAAAGTATTCCAAAAAGTTGAACCAGCTGAATTACAAAAGCAGATTGCTGGCAAAAATAAAACTGAAATTGAGCAAATTTTAAGCGAGCAATTTCCCCAAATAGAAAAGCCACAATTTAAGTTTTGGCCTTTTTGGGTTAAACGAGCTTCGTCTGTCCCCAGTGATATAAAAATTTACTTGACTTTTTAGGTTTCTTTTGTTAATTTTAGAGATACTGCAATGGCCAAAAGCAACATACAAGAAAAGGGACAGGTTATGGAAACGCTTCCAAGCTTGTTTTTTAGAGTGCAGTTAGAAAATGGCGGAGAGGTGTTGGCGCATTTAGCTGGTAAAATGAAATTGAATCATATTAAGATTTTACCGGGCGATAAAGTGATTATAGAAATGACGCCTTATGATAGCCGAAGAGGCAGAATTGTTTATAGATTAAAGTAATATGAAAGTTCGACCTTCAGTAAAAAAAAGATGTTTGAAATGCAAAGTGGTCCGTCGCAAGGGCCGCGTTTATATTATTTGCGAAAATCCTAAACATAAACAACGACAAGGATCATAATTATCAATTATTAATTATTAATTATTAAACCATGCCTAGAATTGCTGGAGTTACTATTCCTGAAAACAAACAAATAAGAATTGCTTTAACCTATATTTATGGAGTGGGTCGTCCTTTGGCTGAAAAAATTTTGCAAGAAAGCGGAGTTGAAGCCACCAGACGAGCCAAGGATCTAACCGACCAAGAAATAGCTGCTATTAAAGGAGTAATAGAAGGAAAGCATAAAATTGAAGGCGATTTAAGACGAGAAATAATGGGCAGTATTAAGCGACTGAAAGAAATAAAATGTTGGAGAGGAATGCGTCATAGCCGAGGGTTGCCCGCTCGTGGCCAAAAAACCAAAAAAAATTCCAGAACAGTCAGGGGTAATGTCAAGAAAACTGTGGGGTCGGGCAGAAAAACTGCTCCCTCTCCGAAGTAAAAAATTATGGGAAAAAAACGAGTAGTCCAAAAAACCCAAGAAGAATTGATTCAGGAGCGTGATAAAATAGAGCAAAAGCTAAGAAAAGAAGTGGCTTTGAAGTCAGGAGGCTCAAGATTTTATCGGGCTAGAATTTATATTACTTCAACTTATAATAACACTATCATTAGTTTAACCAACGAGAATGGCGATGTTTTGATCAATCGCTCAGCTGGGGCGGTTGGTTTTAAGGGCACCAAAAAAGGCACTTCGTTTGCCGGTTCCAAGGTGGCTGAAGCAGTGGTAGCGATTTGTGAGAAAATGGGTTTGCGAGAAGTAGATGTTTTTATTAAAGGGATTGGCGGTGGGCGTGATTCTGCCTTAAAAACATTAGCTAACCATGGTTTGGAAGTGCAATCTGTTAGAGATATTACACCAATTCCTCATAATGGTTGTCGGCCCAAAAAACCACGCAGAGTATAGGATTATTTGACTAAATTATTTTATGAAAAACTTTTGTAAAACTTGTCGCCGTTTACAGCAAAAAATATTCTTGAAAGGGGAAAAATGTTTATCCCCGAAATGTCCTATGGTGCGCCGTCCTTATCCTCCAGGGGCTAAGAAAAAGCGTGGCCCGGGCAAAGTTTCAGAATATGGCAAAGAATTGGCTGAAAAGCAAAAGCTGAAAAAATATTACGGTTTGAGCGAAATTCAATTTCGGCGCTATGTTAAAAATGTTTTGAAAGGAAGAGGGGGTGACACAGATGCGGCTTTGGTGTTAATTTCTGCTTTGGAAAGTCGTTTAGGTAGTGTAATTTTTCGTTTAGGCTTATCTCGCTCTAGACGCGAGGCTAGGATTTTGGTAGGGCACAGACATTTTTTAGTCAATAATAAATTAGTCAACATACCGTCTTTCGTGGTTAAAAAACAAGACAAAATAACCATTAAAGAAAATAAGAAAAATAAGGGAAATTTCAAGGATTTATCGCACTCGTTGAAAAATTATCAAGCGCCATCTTGGTTAAAGCTAAATAAAGATGATTTGTCGGGAGAGGTAATGGGCGCGCCAGCTTTGGCTAATATGGAAGCAACCGTTGATATCTCTGCTATTTTTGAATTTTATTCACGTTAAAGACGCAAGGGCAGACTTCCAAAAAACTTGGAGCCCATGTCTTAGGGAG
>JAPLWE010000020.1 GCA_026396705.1 Candidatus Gribaldobacteria bacterium | reverse complement strand
AGCTTAATAACAGTTTTCCCTTTAGCCAAGCAAGCCGTCATCAATAAATTCTCGGTGGCGGTAACGCTAAACTCGGGCAAAACAATTTCCTGGCCGATTAAATTTTTAGTTTTGAAACAATAAAAATCACCATCTTCTTTCACCTCAACGCCTAACCTTTCCAAAACATCCAAATGAGTAGTAATGGGCCGCAGGCCAATTTTATCTCCGCCCGGTCGGGACACCTTAAATTGCTTAAATCGAGCGGCCAATGGGCCGATTAACAGCACCGAAGTGCGGGCTTGGGAAAATTTCTCATAACTTATTTTTTCTGGATCAACCTTGCTACTCGCTGTTATCTTTACTTTTCTTTCGCTTAAAAATTCCACTTCAACGCCCATTTCTTTTAATATCTCCAAAAGGTTCAAAATGTCTTTCACTAAAGGCAAATTATCAATCACACAGGGCTGATCAGTGAGCAAGCAAGCCGCCAACAAAGCGCCTGCGGCATTTTTTGAACCCAGCACCGTAATTTCCCCTGTTAATTTTTTCCCGCCTTCAATAATAAATTTTTCCATAATTCATCTTATCTAAAAAACATTCAAACTGCAAGTAAGCCAAAAACTACAATTTCTGCTCTATAGTTCAAAAAGTGTAGTTTTTTGTTTTGATTATTCTTCAAAAAGTTTTAGGATTTTATCTTGTTGGCTAATTTCTCCTGCTGTAAAAATAAAAACACAGTCCTCTATGTCATTTTCAGCTAATTCTTTATAAAAACTTTCCGGCAAAGGCCGCTTGCCAACATAAACGCTGTCTTGAAGCCGCTCAAATTGCATCAAAGAAAGCTCTTGCGTCAACCATCGCCGAAAATGTTTCTTGTTTTCAGGAATATCAAAAACAACTACTCTTATTTTTTTATCCCAAGAACTTTTTAAGATTTCGTATCTATCCTTAATATAGGCTGTTAGCTTTTTGCCTTGTGGGGTTAAAAAATAAATTTTCTTGACAGGGTCTTTAGCAATTAACCCTTGCGTTTTTAATCGCGAAAGACTAGCAGTAACGGTTTTCTTTTTAGGTTTATAATTTTTATATCTGCCAGCCCCCGCCATTTGCTTCATTAGCTTAAAGCCGGGATAACAATCCGGCAATCCTTCCCAGAACATATCACCCGCGTCGCGCAAAGATAACAAAACATAAGCGGTGGCGTTTAATCCGTGAGTGAAAACTTTCTTGGCTAATTTTCTGTCTTTCTGCTGAAAAATATATTTTGTTTGAGGCATATTTCATTATAGCAAAAAACTACAATTTTTGAACTATAGAGCAGAAATTGTAGTTTTTTGTTTTTCTCTATTCATCTGACTGTATTTTGGTTTTGAAGTCGTTCCAGAGTATTTCCTGCCGGCCGACCATATCGCAAATTTGCTTGTATTGGCAATAGCCGCACTGCCAATTTTTCGGATAATCATTTATGGCTTGGGGCAATTGATTGTTTTCCACTTGTTTTTTTAATCGGCCAAAGCCGTCTAATAAGGCTTCATTTAAGCCCCTATCATAATCCACCACAAACTCTTTGATGTCTTGACGGTCTTTATCAATATAAAGCAAAATGCCTTTTTTAATATCAAAAAAATGCATATAAAGCTGCAGCTGATAAACATTTTCAATCTTGGGGGCAGTGAGATTTTTGAAAATCATTGAGTTCATACTCTTAATATCCAAAACAAAATTTTCGCCGTTTAGGCACAAGATGGCGTCGGCTCTTCCCGAAATAATCTCTTGCGGGGGTATAGGTATTTCCGTGGTTACGCCAATTCTTAAGCGATACAAAACATTATAAATATTATGATGCAATTGCTCGCCGTGTTCAAAAATACGCAAAAGCCGCGGGTCGGCCTTCTCGGCCGGGGCTTGCTTCAACTTAAAGAAAACCGCTCTCGGACATTTACCCGCGTCCGTAACATAAAAATGCATTTGCTTTCTATTCTCCTGATTGTCCAGATAAAACTTGTCTATGAGCTCTTTCAACATACTGCTGATTATAACAAATATATGTAACAAAACAAAACCGCCCCGATAAAATCGGGACGGATAAAATATAAATTAAAAACTAACGTTTTGACCATTGGGGCGCGCGACGGGCGCGCTTGAGGCCAAATTTTTTGCGCTCTCGCATTCTGGGGTCGCGGGTGAGATAGCCGGATTTTTTTAAACGCTTCTTAAAATAAGGGTTAAGTTCTACCAAGGCTCTAGCTATGCCATGTCTAATAGCCTCAGCTTGGCCTACTAAACCACCACCGCTGACCACCGCTGAAACGCCGAATTTGCCCAAACATTTTAACTTATCTAAAGAATCTTCAATGGTTTTGTGCAAAAACTTAGGAAAATACTCGCCGTATGGCTGGTCGTTAACCGTAATGCTTTTTGTACCTTGAGTATATAAACGCACTCTAGCTGAAGAAGTTTTTCTACGACCAACAGTTTCAATATAACGAGACGGCCCGCCCTTCATACTTGCTGGTATAACAAAATCTTCACCATCAATAATTTCCATTTCTGGCGCCATTTGAATAACCGCTTCTGGAATAATCATTTCTATGGGTTCTTTCTCGATCTTGTCAATTTTGACTGGCTTTACGGCCGCCATCTTTTTCGCAACTGGTTTATCTTTTTTAACTGGCTTTTTAACTGCTTTATCAGCATCAGTTGTAGTTTTTTTAATAGGCATATTACTTATTTACTTTTTTCTATCTTTAATTCTTTAATCATTTGAGCTCTTAATTTATTTATGGGCAACATTCCCCAAACCGTTTTTTTGATAACCTCTTCAATGCCTTTCTTCTCAATCATTTTCCCCATAGGAACTGATTTAAGCCCGCCGATATAGCCAGTATAATGATGATAAACTTTTGTTTCTAGTTTATTACCAGTAATCTTAACTTTATCAGCGTTTTTTAATAATACCGAATCGCCGCCAATTTTATTGGGCGCAAAATCTGGTCTATTCTTGCCTCGTAAAATTTCAACAATCTCGCAAGCTAAACGACCCAATGACTTTCCTGTAGCATCAATAATATATTGTTTTTTTTCTATTTTTTCTGGCATAAGCTGGTAATTATTTGACTAATTCTATAATGGCCATTTCAGCTCCGTCGCTTTTACGCGCGCCCAAATGAATAATTCTGGTATAGCCCCCTGGCCTTGTTTGATAAAGCGGAGCAATTTCTTCTACAATTTTTTTAACTAAAATTGGGGGCAGATAACGCAATAAAATTCTTCGAGAGGCCAAATCCCCCTTTTTAGCTTTAGTGAGCAATCGTTCAACCAACCGTCTTGTTTCTTTAGCTTTGGCCTGGGTGGTTTTCATTTTACCTCTTAAGAAAAAATTATAAGCCAAGCCAGTCAACAAAGCCGCTCGTTGATCGCGGGTGCGGGAAAATTTTCTGTTTTGTTTTTGATGTTTCATAACTCGAGGTAAAAAATTACTAAGATTTCAACTCTAGACCAGCTTTTTTGAGCACTTTCTTTATTTCAGCCACTGCTTTATCGCCCAATCCTTCCATGCCCGAAAGGTCGCTTTCTGATTTTCGCGCTAAACCTCCCAAAGTTTTTATACTATTAGACAAGAGAACATTTTTAATTCTTTCGGAAAGCTTGGCGTCTTCAATTTTGATTTTGCCCGCATCTTCTTCTTGCGCTTTGGCAACTTTTTTGGCCAAAATATCTTCCACATTGTTGTTTTTAGTTTCTTCGCCAATCTTCGCTACCACTGAGAAATGCTCAAGCAAAATGTCGGCGGCTTTCTTAAGAGCGTCTTCGGGCGAAATAGTGCCATCAGTTTCAATTTCAAGACGCAATAAATCAAAGTCAGTTCGCTTGCCTACTCGCATACTTTCCACCTTAAAACTTACTCTTTGCATCGGTGTAAAAACAGCATCAATGGGCATAGCGCCAATTTCCATTTTTTTTATTTCTCGGCCCTTAGCTATTTCGTAGCCAATACCAGATTCAACCAAAGCCTCAATCTTTAATTCAGCTGATGCCTTAGTTAAAGTAGCAATGTGCTCTTCTGGGTTAGCCAACTCCAATTCAGAGGTAAGCTTGAAATCTTTGCCCTTGGCTTCTTTTTCGCCCTTAACCGACAGCGAAATAATTTGAGGCTCATCAGAGCTCATTTTGAAAGTTAGCTTCTTCAAATTTAAGATCAATGTTACTATATCCTCAAAAACACCTGGCATCACCGAAAATTCATGAGAAACTCCCTCAATTTTTACTTGAGTAATGGCCGCTCCTTGCAACGAAGACAACAATACTCTTCGCAAGCAATTGCCCACAGTTAAGCCATAGCCAGGATAAAGCCCGGCTATTTCAAAAACAGCTTTGTGGCCTTCTTTTTTAACGAGAACAGGTTTGAGGGGTAGAGGTATCATAAATTTAATTTTTTATTATACTAACGTGAATAAAATTCAAAAATAGCCGAGATATCAACGGTTGCTTCCATATTAGCCAAGGCTGGCTCTCCCACCATTTCACCCGACAAATCATCTTTATTTAGCTTTAACCAAGATGGCGCTTGATAATTTTTCAACGAGTGCGATAAATCCTT
>JAPLWE010000018.1 GCA_026396705.1 Candidatus Gribaldobacteria bacterium | reverse complement strand
TTATGATTTACCCGCCACTTTTGACGATTATATTCATCGTATCGGCCGAACTGGTCGGGGCGATAAGCGTGGTAAGGCCTTAACTTTTATTGGTTAATTATAGTTTAAAAAATAGCTAGCAAAAAACAGCCTATTAAAATGGCTGTTTTTTTGTGGATTATTAGGGTTGTTTTTGCTTTTAAGATAGGGTAAAATATAAAAATGTTAGATATTATTTGTTATGGCAAACAAAAAAGAGCAAAAAAATGATGGCTCGTATACAGCCAAAGACATTTATGTTTTGGAGGGCTTAGACCCGGTGCGCAAGCGGCCAGGTATGTATATTGGCTCAACTGGCGTGGATGGTTTGCATCATTTAATTTGGGAAGTGCTTGATAATAGCATTGATGAAAGCATGGCCGGGTATGCGGACGAAATAACCGTGAGTTTATTGCCGGGCAATCGGGTAAAATGCACTGATAATGGCCGAGGCATTCCAGTAGAAATGCACGCTCAAACCGGCAAGTCGGCTTTAGAAACAGTCATGACCACCTTGCATGCTGGGGGTAAGTTTGGCAGTGAGGCCTATAAGGTGTCAGGTGGGTTGCATGGCGTGGGCGTTTCAGTGGTTTGCGCGTTAAGCAAAACTATGAGGGCCGAAGTGTGCCGAGACGGGGGGCTTTATATGCAAGAATATGTTAAGGGAATACCCAAGGCCAAGGTAAAAAAAATTGATGTTTGCAAGGGAACTGGCACCACCATAACTTTTGAACCAGACGAAGAAATTTTTAAAGACAAAGACGCCAAATTTAGTTTGAAACGCATTTTAACTCATGTGCGTCATCAAACATATCTCACGCCCAAAGTAAAAATGGTAGTTAAAGACGAAACAGTTTCGCCCGCGACTTCTTATACTTTTTATTTTGAAGGTGGCTTGAAATCATATTTGCGTTATTTATTAGGCGACAACGAGCCCAAGCATGAAAATCCTTTTTATTGCAAAGCTGAAAGAGATAATATTGTGGTGGAAACGGTTCTACAATATGCTAAAGAAATGGAGTGCTTTGAGGAAAGCTTCGCTAATAACATCAGCACGGGCGAGGGTGGCACGCATTTAACTGGTTTTAGAACCGCCTTGACCAGAGTGATCAATGACTATGCTAGAAAAAATGGCTATCTTAAAGAAAAAGATGAAAACCTTTTGGGCAATGATATGAGAGAAGGCTTGGTGGTGGTGGTGTCTATCAAAATACGCGAGCCGCAATTTGAAGGCCAAACTAAAGCCAAACTAGGCAACACCGAAGCCAAGGCGGCGGTGGAGGGCGTGTTTGGCGAGGCTTTTAGCGATTATTTAGAAAAAAATCCCACGGACGCTCGCATTATTGTGGAAAATTGTTTGTTATCGGCGCGAGCCAGAAGAGCGGCTAAAGCGGCTCGCACCACTATTTTAAGAAAAGGCATTTTAGATGGGCTCACTTTGCCGGGCAAGCTATCTGATTGTCGATCTAAAGATGCCGCTGAATCAGAACTGTATATTGTAGAGGGGGACTCGGCCGGTGGTTCAAGCCGTCAGGCTCGCGATAGTCGTTTTCAAGCGATATTGCCTTTGCGGGGCAAGATTTTGAATGTAGAGAAAGCTCGGCTTGACCGTTTATTGGATTCGCAAGAAATCAAATCGTTGATTATTGCTTTGGGCACAGCTATTGCCCAGGATTTTGACATTGAAAAATTACGCTATCATCGCATTATTATTATGAGTGATGCTGATGTTGACGGGGCGCATATTCGCACATTGCTTTTAACTTTGTTTTTCCGACATTTTAAGGAAATGATTGAAAAAGGTTATTTATATATTGCCCAACCGCCACTTTATAAAATTCAATCGGGAAAAAAGATAGAATATGCTTACACCGACGCTGACAAAGAAGAAATTTTGAATGAGTTAAAAAAAGGTAAAAAAGAAATCGTTGATAAAAAAATAGCTGCTAAAAAAGCTCAAGCAGTAGAAGCGGGGGAAGTAGAAGAAATGATTAGCGAAGAAGACGCCCAGGAATCTGTTAAAATAGCTGGTGTTAATATCCAACGCTACAAAGGCTTGGGCGAAATGAATCCGGAAGAACTATGGGAAACCACCATGAACCCAGAAAATCGTATTTTACTGCAAGTAAACATTGATGACGCCAAGGAAGCGGACCATATTTTTGATACCTTAATGGGTTCAGATGTGGCGCCTAGAAAGAAATTTATCCAAGTGCACGCCAAGAGCGTTAAAAATTTGGATATTTAGGAAATTAAAAATCAAAAGTCAAAAATTATGGCAGAGAAATACAAGGGGGTAATAATAGAAGAGAGTTTGGACGATACCAGGGTTATTAATAATTTAGAAATTATAGGAGTTAAGATTTCAAATGAAGACAGATGGCATTTGTACACTGTTTTGGTTTTAGAAAAGGATATCGAGGAATTGTCACGGTCATTGAAACAGGGATGGTATATGCATTTTTGGAAAGACAAAAAAGTTATTGTTATTTTTAAAGATAAAAGATTTGAATTTGATTATAATAAGAAAGACACATGGGAGCCAGCCATAGAATATGGTCTATCTATCGGTATTCCGAAAGAACAGCTGGACTTTCCTATAAACTAAAACCCCCGTAGAGAGAAATTGTTGTTGACTTTTGGGGGAGGGGGGTATAGTATTAGGGTAATAACCCCTTGTGAGGGGTTTTAAAATAATTTCAAATATGGCTATTGCGGATAAAATCAAATTGTTTTTTAAGGAAGTCTGGACCGAGTCCAGAAAAGTTGACTGGCCCACTCGCCAGCAAACTTTGAAGTATACGGCCTTGGTGATTGGCATTTCGGCTGGGTTGGCTATGTTTTTAGGCACCTTGGATTTTATTTTTGTGTCTATTTTAAGCAAGTTTATTCTTTAATATATATGGCAAAACAGAAGATTCAACAAGGACGAAATTGGTATGTTTTGCATACATACCCGGGCGAAGAGGAAGCAGTGTCGCGTAATCTTAAGCAACGAATTGAGAGTTTAGGTATGGAAGATAAAATTTTCAATGTTTTAGTGCCCAAGGAAAAAAAGATTAAAATCAAAAACGGCAAGCGCAAGGTTATTGAAGAGCGTATTTACCCCGGCTATGTTTTTGTGGAAATGATCGTGACTGATGATTCTTGGTATGTGGCTCGCAATACCCCTAGGGTTACTGGTTTTATTGGGGCAGGCACTACGCCTATTCCTGTTTCGTCAACTGAAATTGATGTTTTGAAAAAGCGAGTGGGCGCCGTTGATCCACAGTATCAAATTGATGTGGCTTTGGGCGCTTTAGTGAAAATTAACGACGGACCTTTCAAGGATTTTGAAGGTAAAGTTTCCGAGGTTGACGAAGAACGAGGCAAATTAAAGGTTTTAGTAAATATTTTTGGCAGGGACACCCCGGTTGAAGTAGACTCTCTCCAAGTAAAGAAATTATAAATTTATGGCAAAGAAAATTAAAGCAGTAGTAAAACTTCATATTAAAGCTGGCAAAGCCACGCCAGCGCCCCCAATTGGGCCCTCGTTAGCTCAACATGGTTTGAATATCGGCGAGTTTTGCAAACAATTCAATGATGCTTCTCGGCCTCAAGAGGGCTTTACCCTGCCCACAGTTATTACTGTTTACGAAGACCGCAGTTTTGAGTTTAAGATAAAAACTCCGCTAACCTCGCAGTTAATCAAAAAAGAAGTGGGCATTGAAAAGGGTTCGGGCGAGCCTAACCGCAAGAAGGTTGGTAAAATCACTCAAGCTCAATTACGCAAAGTTGCTCAGCAAAAGTTGAAGGATTTAAATACCACCGACATTGAGCAAGCTATGAAGGTAGTGGCCGGCACCGCCAAAAGCTTAGGGCTTACAGTGGAATAAATTTATGGCTCAAAGACCAACTTGGGACGAGTATTTTATGAAAATGGCCGATATGGTGGGAGAGCGTGGCACTTGCGACCGTGGCCGAAGTGGTTGTGTTATTGTCATAGATAAAAGAGTAATAGTCACGGGTTATGTTGGTTCGCCTTCTGGACAGCCACACTGCGATGATGCTGGTCATTTGATGCAGGAGGTCACTGACGAGAATGGCAACAAATCAATGCATTGCGTTAGAACTATTCACGCTGAAGAAAATGCTATTTTACAAGCGGCCAAATTTGGCACACCATTAAAAAATTGCGTTATCTATTGCAAAATGACGCCTTGCTTTAAGTGCGCTCGCATGATTGTGGGCATTGGGGCGAGTAGGGTAGTGGCTAAAAAAAGGTATCACGCTGACAAGTTGTCTATAGAATTATTTAAAGCCGCGGGGGTGCAATTTGATGTTTTAGAAAACGAAGTAGAAAAATACGAAAACCAATAAAATTACAATAATGGACATAGCCCTGCTTGGGGCTTTTTTGTTATAAAAAAGTTTGCTATTATGGCTTAATATGGCAAATCAGAGCAAGGGAAAATTTATTGTGTTTGACGCTTTAGATGGGTCGGGGCAGTCAACTCAAATAGAATTTTTAGGTAATTTTTTGCAGGAAAAAGGCTATGATGTTTTAATAACAAAAGAACCCACCAAAGAATCAGAATTTGGGCAAAAAATAAGACGTATTTTACAAAAAAAAGAAAAGGTTTCCCCAGCTGATTTGCAAAAATTGTTTGTTGAGGATAGAAAGTGGCATTTAGAGCAGATTATTTTGCCACATCTTGAAAAAGATAATTCTGTTGTTATTTCTGATCGTTATTTTTTATCAACATTATGTTTCGGCAGGGCTGATGGGCTTGATGAAAACTGGTTATGGGAAATGAATAAAGATTTTTTAATGCCAGATTTTATTATTTTTTTAGATGTGAAGCCCGAGGTTTGTGTTTCAAGAATAGAGAAAAGGGGAGAAGGTCAAGATTTATTTGAAGTTAAAGAAAAATTAGAAAAAGCTTATAATCATTATATTTATATTTTAGAAAAATTTAAAAAAATGACTAATGTTTTGATTATTGATGGAGTAGGATCAGCCCAAGAAGTTTTTCAAGAGATTAAAAATAAATTAAATTTATAAATTTATGAATTGCAAACAATTAGCCAAAACCATTGACCATACTAATATTGATCATCAGGCCACGGATAAAGATATTAAAAAAACTTGCGCTGAAGCTAAAAAATACGGCTTGCGGGGCGTAGATGTAAATCCGCGATGGGTAGAGCTGGTTAGCCAAGAATTAAAAGGCACTGATATTAAAACAGTGGTTTTGATTGATCCGCCCATGGGCTTGAGCCCTCATTTTCGTAGAATAGAGCTTTGTAAGCAGGCTAAAAAAGATGGCGCCGATGAGTTAGATGTGGTTATTAATGTGATTGATGTTAAATATGAAAGATATGATGAAGTATTAGCTGATTTGAAAGAAATTTGTAAAATTTTGCCTACCAAAGTAATTATTGGATCTGGATATCTCACTGACGAAGAGATAAAAAAGGCTTCAGAAATTGTTAAAAAAGCTGGAGCATTTTGTGTTAAAACAGCCACTGAAAAAGATCCCTTAGATAGAATAGAGCTAAAAGAAAAAGCCCGTCATCTTGGTATTATGAAAAAAGCTGCTCCGGGGTTGCAAATTAAAGCTTCAGCCAAAATTCAAACCTACAAAGACGCTTTAATGATGATAACGGCTGGAGCTGATATTATTGGCACCAGCACCGGCGTGGAAATTATTAAGGGTTGTCGAGCTAGCTTGAAGCGAAAAGAAGCTTCTAAATAATTTATAATTTTATGGAGTTAAAACCAACGATTGGCTTGGAAATTCATATTGAGCTTAATACTAAGTCAAAAATGTTTTGCGATTGCCTCAACGAATCTTCACAGGTTGAGCCTAATAAAAATATTTGCCCAACTTGCTCTGGTCAGCCGGGCTCTCTCCCGACAATCAATCAAGAGGCTGTTAAAAAAACCATTAAAACTGGTTTAGCCTTAAATTGCCAGATGGCTGGCAATAGTTTTTTTGAGCGCAAAAATTATTTTTATCCTGATTTACCAAAGGGCTACCAAATATCTCAATATCAGGCCCCATTTTGTAAAAATGGTTTTTTGGAATTGCCCATTCTTAATAAAAAAATTCGCATTGAAAGAATACATTTAGAAGAAGATACCGGTAGGTTACAACACCCCGAGGGCGCTGATTATTCTTTAGTTGATTTTAATAGAGCTAGTGTGCCGTTAATGGAGCTGGTCACTGAACCCGATTTAGCCACAGCTGAAGAAGTTAAGGAGTTTATTAAAGAGCTTCAGCTTATTTTGCGTTATCTTGATGTGTCAGGAGCCAATATGGAAAAAGGTGAAATGAGATGCGAGGTTAATATTTCTTTGGCTGATAAATCGGCGGAAAAATTTGGCACTAAAGTAGAAATAAAAAACTTAAATTCTATCGCGGTGGCCGGAGCGGCCGTGGAATATGAAATCAAACGGCAAACAGAAATTTTAGAAAGAGGGGACAAGGTTATTCAGGAAACCCGTGGCTGGCACGACAAAAAAGCTATTACTTTTTCGCAAAGAGACAAAGAATCAGCTCACGACTATCGTTATTTTCCCGAGCCTGATTTGCCGCCTCTAAAAATCACGCCAGAATTACTCAATGAGATTAAGGCTACCTTGCCCGAGTTGCCCAGCCAAAAAAGAAATAGATTTGCCAAAGAATATCACCTCAATAATCAAGATATTGAACTTTTTGTCAATCAAAAGAGCTTAAGTAATTATTTTGAAGAAGTGGTCTCTGAATTAACTAATTGGGTGGCTGAGAAATTTGAGAGTGGCTTAGCTACCGAAGAGTTCCAAAAATTAATTAAGCTGGCCGCTAACTATATTATCACCGACTTGCACACCTTTCTTAAAGAAAAAAATATAGAATTTTTTAGCGAGGCCAAGTTTAAAATTACGCCGGAAAACTTCGCTGAATTTTTGAGTATGATTTATCTTGGCGAAATTTCCAGTAAAATAGCCAAGATGCTTTTACCAGAAATGTTAAGCAAGGGGGGAGACCCTTCGCAAATTATTA
>JAPLWE010000048.1 GCA_026396705.1 Candidatus Gribaldobacteria bacterium | reverse complement strand
CGCCTTTTTCAATATCTTGGCGAATCATTTCTCTAAGCAAGGTGCTTTTGCCTACACCAGTTTGCCCTACAATATAAAAATGTCGTCGGCGATCGTCTCTAGACACAAAAGAAATTGGTTTATCTTCGCCTCGATATGATGATTGCCCGATTAAGTTTAGCCCAGATCCAACAGTTTCAGAAAATTCAGTGGGCGGAGTAGTTTCTTTGTTTTTAGCCCATTTAATATTAGGTGTTTCCAATTGAGGCATGGGGAAATGATAAACACTAGTTAATTCTTCTAAATTCAAAATAATTTTTTCTTTGGGGTTGAAATCTCTAAAACTAAAATCATAAAGAAATCTTTTCAGCCATCTTTTTTTTACCTTGGCCATCTTAAAGCCATTAAGCGTGCTACTAAATTGCGCGAAAGCGCCCTCAATGTGCTCAACTATTTCTTCGGCTCGGCCTAAATCAGGAGCCACCCCCACCAAACGAATATTAACTTCAAAAATTTGCTCTTGGGCTTTGGCTTTAACAGCCTGAATAATAAAATCGTTGGCGGTTCTTTCTTTTTGCATTTCTTTGCCTTGCCTTTCTTGTTCTTGCTGTTGTTGTTTAGGCCCAGCGGTGAATAAAGCGTCCAAAAAAGCAAATAGCCAAGCCACTGTCCAGTGGCGGTTGGCCTGCGCCACGGCCAGTCGCACGCCTTGGCCCTTTTCCACCTTGATATCAAGCAAAGACGGCTTAAGCACGATCTGAATGGCGGCCCCCTCTTCGGGTTTGATTTTACTTAAGGCGTTGGTGATAGAAGAAAGAGGGTCTTTTTCCAAATTTTTGAATGTTTTAATAGGAAAATAAAAGCTGTCTTTTAAAAAAACTCGCCGACCAGCCACCTTAGCTTGTGGTTCAAAAACCGTATAATCGCCGGGCACTTTTTCTACTATAGCTTGCGGGAAAACGCCTTGAATAGCTTTTTCTAAGCCGCCTTCCATAAAATTAGGCACAGCCGCATAAAAAGAAATGTCGCTCTCCCCTACTTTGGAAGCAATTTCTAAAATAACCCGAGGCGCTTGATAGCCGCCAAAATGTTTTTCTTTGAGCGAGGGTTGCTTGAGATAAAGAAAGCTAGCGTAAACTTGCTCCATCTGTTGAATTAAGGCCTTGAAATCTTGTTTTTGATCTTGATCTTTTTTTTCGTATTTGGGCATACGCACCTCAAACAAAGACATCTCCAGACTTTGGCTAAGACGGTTAATTTTTTTCTTTTTAGCGAAAATCAGCTTAGTTAAAATAAAACTGGTCAGCACAATTATTGTGATAATAACAAAGATTAACCACATAATATTAAGGCTTTAACTTTTGTTTAACTAACTCATCATGAAACAAATCTAATAAGCAAGAATCATCGGTTTTTTTAGCCACCTCTATAGCAAAAGCCACGCTATTTTTTTGAGCCAAGCTAACTAAATGTTCAATTTTGCGACCTTCAACTTTTATGTCGCGCACTTTTTCTGCTTCTTTAAGAACCTTAACCTTATCTTCGTCGTCTTTAACAACTGGTGCTGTTTTACCTTGGGCTGGATAGCCCTCTAATTGCCGTTCAATAAGCGCCTTTTCTTTTTCTAAATCTTCTGATTCAACTTGATCTTGGCCATTGTTCGTTTCTGGCATTATAGGCTGGGAGTCTTCAAAACTTTCTCTAAAATTATCTTTATTTATATCTTCGGGCATTTTTTTATTTATTATATAATTTATTATATCGCTATGCTTTTATTTTAACAAGAAGCAACTCTTGAAGCAAATAGTCAATTTTGCTAAAGTGGAATAATTCACAATTAGATCCACGGCCCCATCGTCTAGCGGTTAGGACATTTGGTTCTCAACCAAATAACACCGGTCCGACTCCGGTTGGGGCCACCAAATTTATTTACAGAGGATCTTGCCTATTGAACTGTGGATAACTCGCATATTGTTTTCTATTTTCGTTCTAATATAATGGAGTTGTTATGTCTACTAGGGTATTAGATGTAAAAGTGGACGACTTAATCAAAAAATAAATATGAGCCAAGCCATTACTTCATTATTGAATAAAACAAAGATTGACCCATCATGGTCTTTTTCTGATAAGACCAGAAAAGATACGGCTTATATTACCCACGGATATCACCGCTATCCTGCAAAATTTATTCCTCAAATTGTTTCTCGTTTAGCGGAAAAATATACCAACGAAGGCGATTTAATAGTTGACCCTTTTGGCGGTTGTGGCACAACGCTTGTTGAATCAAAAGTAATGGGGCGACCATCAATTGCCGTTGATATTAACCCTGTTGCGGTTTTGATTACAAAAGCAAAAATTACAGCAATTGATCCTGTCAAAATTGAAAAGGAGTTTACCGCTTTTCAAAAAAGATTAGAAACTTACAACGAAAAAACAAGAGTAAAAGCCCCGGAACATGAAAGAATTGATTATTGGTTTAAGCCGGAAGAAAAAAGAAAGCTTGCTTTTATTTTTGCTGAGATTTCAAAAATAAAAGATCAAGATGTTCAAGATTTTTTCTTTTGTGGGTTTTCTAATATTTTAAAGAACTGTTCAATTTGGCTACAGAAAAGCAATAAGCCAACGAGAGATTTTGAGAAAAAACCAGCAGAACCAATCAAAATATTTATAAGGCAAATAAAGGCAATGTTGCGAGGTAATACACGATTATTTGAAATGTTATCAGAAAAAGGATACTTGGAGGTTTCAAGTAGGGTGATTTGCACGGATGCAAGGACAGTTCCAGCGAAAGACAACAGCGTTAGTTTGATTGTTACTTCGCCACCATACGTTACTTCTTATGAATACGCCGACTTGCACCAACTTACTGCTTTATGGTTAGAATACACCAAAGATTTAAGCGATTTTAGAAAGCGGTTTATTGGCACCTCTTATCACAGTAAAAAAGACTTAATCCTTAACAGCACAATCGCAGAAGATATTAGAAAAGAATTATTAGAAAAGGATAAAAAAACAGCTGAAGAAGTTTCTATGTATTTTAGTGAAATGAATCAAGTTTTTATTGAAATGGAAAGAATATTAAAGAAGGGTGGAAAAACTTGTATTGTTGTTGGGAATACTAGTCTGAAAGGCGTTAAAATATTAAATGCAGAGGTTTTTACCGAACAGTTGCAAAATTTAGGTTTAAAAATAGTGGATATTATCAAAAGAGAAATTCCTTCAAAAAATTTACCCTCTGTTAGAGACAAGAAGACGGGTAGGTTTGCTGGTATAAACGATGAGAATAAAGTTTCTGCTTATCCAACAGAATATATCTTAATAATGGAAAAATAAAAAAATATGACAATAAAAGACCTTATTAAAATTTACGACACGAAAAAGAAAAAATATGGATTACAAGCATATCGCCACATTACGAACACTCTAAAAGAGGCAAAGGAACAACATGGCAAAGATTTTACAGGTAATGACCATGAGCAATCGTGGCGAGCGTTTAAGGGCAAAAATTTAGAAAAGTTAATTGAATATATTATTACCGATGAAGTGCAAGCATTAGGTTTAAAAGTTGTAAATGGAAATAGTTTAGAGCGAACAAATGGCTCAAATTTATCCAAAGAATTAAGTTTAGTAAAAAGAAATTTAATTGTTGATTATGGTGAGTTTGGCTCGCATTTGCCAGATGTTGACTTAATTATTTATAACCCAGAAACAAGTAAGGTGGTGGCTGTATTGTCCAGCAAAGTTACCTTACGAGAGAGAATTGCTCAAACTGGCTATTGGAAAATAAAACTTGCTTCTGACGAGGCGACAAAACATATTAAGGTTTATTTTGTAACACCGGACGAAGATGGCACGCTAACCATTAAAAAGCCGACAAAGAAAGGCAGGGCAATAGTTGAAGTGGACACAGACGGTAGTTATGTTTTGAGTGAAACAAATATTGAAGAAAGCAACAAAGTAAAAATGTTTGATAAATTCATCGATGATTTGAAAAAATTATTAAAGTAAATCATGGAAATTGAATCAACAACTTTGTGGGATTTTCCGAGGCAAAATTATGGCGATAAGCCACATGGAAATAATAAATATAATGGCGTAACGCCGGCTTCCGTTGTTTGGAATTTAATTCAACGATATACAAAAGAGGGTGATTTGGTTGTTGATCCAATGGCTGGGAGTGGCACAACAATTGATGTGGCAAAAGAATTAAATAGAAGGGTAATTGGTTATGACTTGAATGTAGTGAGGCCAGATGTAATTAAAAATGATAGCCGAAAAATCCCGCTTCAAGAAAATTTCGCTGATTTTGTTTTTATCGATTCGCCGTATTCTGATAATATTAATTATTCCGATAATAAAGAATGTATTGGCAAAATTTCTTGCGAAAAAACAGAGTTTTATGATGAGTTAGAAAAAGTTGCTTCTGAAATAGCAAGAATTTTAAAACCAGGCAAAGTAATGGGTTGGGTTATTGCTGACCAATGGATTAAAAAGAAATTTACTCCGGTTGGATTTTTGCTTTGGCCAAGATTGGAAAAATATTTTGAGCCAATGGACATTGTTTGTTTAACAAGACATAACCAAACATCAAACACGGGTGTTTGGCACAATAGGGCAAGACAATACAATTTTTATTTAAGAGGTTTTAAATACTTGTTTATAATGAGAAAGTTCGAAAAAAAATAGGCGGCGGTGAAAAAAAGCAGACAGCTCCGTCGTCCTGTTCGTTCAGAGAATTGCGCAATAAAATCTAGCAGGGTGAAAATCTAGTTAAGGGCACCAAATTTAAAAAGGGGGCGGTGATTGATTTCACCTTTCCCCCTTTTTTAATACTACTTTTTTACCCTGACTAGAGTAAAAAAGAGTTTTGCATCGCGAACATAAAAAAATCTTAATGCCCGCAATTTTTAAACCTGCCACTTCTTTTTCGCAAATGGGACAGGTTATAACAACGATCTCTATGGTTTTTTCCATAAGAGACCACCTCCTTTTTAATGTTCTATCAAGTGTGGGTTATTAGATAATAACCCACTTGGCTCTTAAAAGCCATCAATCCTTAATAACTTCAGCAATACAGCTGAAGTTATCGGAGTTAAGAATGCGCCAGTTGCCATTTCCTGGTTCAATAGAAATGCCGTCAGGACAATCGCAAGGGTTAAGCCCTCTTAGCTCGGCTTCCCTTTTAACTTGTCCCTTTTCTTCTTTGGTAGTTCCCTCTTTAAGCACTATTTTCATTTTTTCTCCTTTCAATTAAAAGCCATCAATCCTCAATAATTTCAACCATTAAAGTAGCTGCTTTTATTATTTAAGGTATAATTTAGAATATCAAACACTTCCGGACTTTTATTGTTAACACTTCGTCCAACCGCCTCGGCAACCCTTTGCAAATTAGGCATTAATTTTGCAAATTCTTGAATTGAAAGCGTTTGCGCGCCGTCAACCCAAGATTTTTCAGGATCAGTATGAACTTCCAGCATTACGCCGTCTGCCCCGGCGGCGATAGCGCCCATTGCCACTCTTGAAACAAGTTTACGCATACCAGTGCCATGGCTTGGGTCAACAATCACTGGCAAATGGGTGAGGTCCTTTAATGCCGGCACGGCATTTATGTCCACTGTGTTGCGGGTATAGGTTTCAAATGTTCGAATCCCCCGCTCACAAAGTATGACATTGTGATTACCGTGCGACAGAATATGCTCGGCTGCCAACAGAAACTCCTCAATTGTTGAGGCCATTCCTCTTTTAAGCATCACGGGCTTTTTTTGTTGCCCGACTGCTTTTAGCAGAGCGAAGTTTTGCATATTGCGAGCGCCAATTTGCAAAATATCAGCATATTCAGCTACTAGCCCTACATCGTCCGGGCTCAAAACTTCAGTGATCACCGGCAGTCCAGTGGCTTCGTGCGCTTGGGCAAGCATTTTAAGCCCTTCTAGCTCTAGTCCATTAAAATTATATGGACCAGTTCTGGGCTTAAATGCTCCACCTCTAAGAATATCAGCACCGGCCGCTTTGACGCCTTGAGCTATCTGGATAATTTGTTCCTCATTCTCCACAGCGCAAGGGCCAGCCATAATAATTATCTGGTTGCCACCAACTTTGACATTACTGCCATTGATTTTGATGATAGTATTCTCCGGCTGAAGTTCGCGACTAGCAAGTTTATAGGGAGCTAAAATAGCCATAACTTTCTCAACTCCTGACATTGCCTCTATAGAAGAAGCATCAAGCACTCTTTCGTCGCCAATGGCGCCAATTATGGTTCTTTCCTCGCCTCTTGAAACATTTTCCTTCAAACCAGCATTATGGATTGTATTGACGACATGCTGTATTTGCTCCTCTGTAACTTCTGCTTTCATTACGATAATCATTTTTTTCTCCTTACGATATCGATATTACCAACAATGACATTATTAACAACGCTTCAAACAAAACTACTATGTATTATCACCTCGCCTTCCTATTAAATTGTAAAATAACAAAAAACTTCCCTAACAAAGGAAGTCCGTGTGAGTTTTCTAAAATTTTGTGGCGCTCTTTTTATTTATCGTTTACAAAACTCAAACAAACTTCCTTTGCCGGGAAAGTATAAAAATAAAAAAATTGGAAATTGGTTTGCTTGCTCATAAACTTAACTACATACTACTAATCTGCAAATTTTTGTCAATAGCTCCTGTGGAAAACTCTGTCTTTTGTAAAAAAATAAGGGGGAGAAAAACAAAAAGCTTTTTCTCCCCCGCCCTGTTATTATTGATATCTTTATTCAACAATAGCAGGACCTCTGCTAGCCAATAATTTGTTAATAGCATTGATGTAGGCCTTGGCGCTGGCCTCAACGATATCAGTGCTGGTGCCTCGGGCAGCGATACTGTGATCACCCTTGACGGTGATTCGCACCATCGCCTCGGCCATAGCATCTTTGCCCTTGGTGACCGCATTTAGAGAGTAGCTGGCAAGATCTACTTTTACGCCAGTGATTTTGTCTATTGCCTTGCAGACCGCGTCTAAGGGGCCATTGCCACAGGCTACTTCGCGGATTGCTTCTTTGCCTTTTTGCAAACACACGACCGCAACTGGCGCTTCTGTTCCTCCGATGACCTGCATATATTCTAGAGAATATATCTGCGGAGCCACTGGAAGTTCGTTTTGAATTATGGCTAAAAGGTCTTCGTCATACACCTGCTTTTTTTTGTCAGCCAGGGCCATGAAAGTCTCATACACTTTGTTCACCTTATCGTCTGGTATATCATACCCAAGCTCTGAAAGTCTGTGCCTAAGCGCATGTCTACCAGATCGAGATGTCAAGACAAACACACTTTCGCTAAGCCCGACATCTTGTGGCAGCATAATTTCAAAGGTGGAGCGTTCTTTAAGCACGCCGTCTTGATGTATGCCTGAACTATGCGAAAAGGCATTGACACCTACTATGGACTTATTTGGTGGCACGAGAAATCCCGAAAGTCTGCTGATCAGCCGGCTAGTGTTGATTATCTCTTGCGTCTTAATATCAGTATAAGCGTCGAGATACTCGCCACGAGTCTTGATAGCCATAACAACTTCCTCAAGGGCGGCATTACCCGCTCTCTCACCCATACCGTTCACCGCACATTCTATTTGGCTTGCCCCTACTTGGATAGCCTCAATAGAGTTTGCAGTAGCCATGCCCAGGTCGTCATGGCAATGAACACTTAGCCTCACCGTCCCCTGCCTTAATTCGGGCACTGCCAAAGACAGCCTATTAATTAAGCTCCCGAATTCTCCGGGGATAGCATATCCTGCGGTATCTGGTATATTTATTACCGTGGCGCCAGCAGTAATCGTCGCCTGTATAATCTCGCATAGATACGCCAGATCGGTGCGTGAGGCGTCCATGGCTGAAAATTCTACTTCCTGTGTATAGGACTTTGCCAGCTTAACCGCCTTAACTGCCATTTCCAGCACTTGCTCACGAGTTTTTTTCAGAACATCGAACACTTGAAGGTTTGATGTCCCGATAAAAGTATGGATCATTGGCTTTTCAGCATATTTCAGCGCTTCAGCGGCTCTGGCTATGTCCTCGTCCTTAGCTCTGGCCAGAGCACAGATAACAACTGGACCTTTTATTTCGCGAGCTATAACGCTAACGGAATCAAAGTCTTCTTGTGACGAGATGGGAAACCCCGCCTCAATAATATCAACGTTGAGTTTTTTCAGTTGTCGCGCTATCTCCAGCTTTTCGCTAGAGTTCAGTGAAGCGCCGGGTGATTGTTCGCCATCTCTCAGTGTTGTATCAAAGATAAAAATTTTTCTAGACATTTTTCGTTTCCTCCTATGATTCCGCTTGCGCGGAATGTTTATTAACGAACCACAAACAACAAAAAACTCCCTCGGTCGGGAGTGTTGGTTTTTGTTTAGCTTACAACGACTACTTTATGCCTTGATTGCGACAAAACCAAACCTCCCAACCCGTGAAGGTAACAACAAGAGAGCGTTTAATTTTGAGGCAACCTTTAGCATATTGTTTTTATCCTACTCAACCAAGATTTTTTGTCAACAGCTACTGTGGAAAAACCACTATGCTCATGAAGCGCGATCGCGCTTGATGAGCATAGTGATTAGATCATCAGATTAGGGGCTAGGGGGCGTCGGGGGTGGGCGGGATTTGCTTTAAGTCAATAATATATTTGGCCAGGTCGTGAAAATACACGGTGGCTGAGTGCCCTGAAGAATCCACACCCTTAGGATTATCTAATTTAACAATGATTAAATATTGTGGTTTGAGCGCTGGAAAAAACCCAACAAAACTTTGCACGGTGGCTGTATCTGAATAACCGCCCTTAACTGGCACTTGAGCGGTGCCGGTTTTACCAGCAATGTAATAACCGGGAATTTTGGCGGCCCGACCAGCTCCATTTTTTACCACGCTAATTAACATAGTGGCTATTTTATTAGCAGTAGCCTCTGAAATGACTTTTTTAACAGGCACTGGCTCGTGAGCAATTTCTTGGCCATCGGGTAAAACGATTTTTTCAACTAAATAGGGCTGAACTATTTGACCGTTATTGGTAAAGGCGCTAAACGCTCGTAATATCTGCAAAGGCGTTATCATAATTCCTTGACCAAAGCTGGCCACGGCAAAATCCCTCGGATAGCCATTTTTTAAGCCTTCATTAGCAGAAGCAGCTTCACTAGGCAAATCAATGCCAGTTTTCTCTAAAAAGCCAAAGTTTTTAATATATCTCCATAAAACAGCGCTGCCTAATTTTTGTTCTACAAATACCACGCCCGTGTTGATAGACTCTTCTAATACATCAATCATCATTTGCTCGCCCCAAACTCGTTGGCCAAAATTATAAATTTTTTTGCCCCCAATATCAGCGAATCCTTTGTCAATATAAGTTGTTTCCGGCTCAACTAATCGTTCTTCTATGCCAGCCGTCATAGTAATGGGCTTAAAAACCGAGCCGGGCTCAAAAAGCTTTTGGCTAGCTGACTCAAGAAAAATTGATAGATCGCGGATTTGACCATATTCGTTGGGATTAAAAGCGGGAAAGTTGGCTAAGGCTACTATTTTGCCGCTAATAGGGTCTTCTACCACAATCTGTCCCGAATCAATGTCCCATTGCTCTTTGGCCTGCTTAAGCAGTTTTTCAGCCATATACTGAATGTTATAGTCTATGGTTAAAAAAACATCAGCGCCTCGGCCAGCTTGACTGGCGGCGGCAAAAACTTTATGATTTTGACCACTCAAAAAATCGTTATAAAATCTTTCTATACCACATTGCCCGGCAAATTCGCCATTAGTAAAACCTAAAACCTGTGAAGCCATTTCAACTTGGGGATAATAGCGAAGTTCTATTTCTTCCAAACGAAATCCAGTTGAGTTTTGCTGTTTTAAGTAGGTTTGCAGGTCGGTTAAGTTGGCAGAAGGCACCTCTTTTTTAATTGAATCATGTCCGGCAATTTCAGCCAATAATTGTTCGCTAGAAATGCCAAGCAAGCCAGCTAAGTTACTGGCTGATTTTTTTAAGAACCCTTCGTCAAGCTTAGCTGGGGTAATGTATAAAAATGTTTTATTTTTATTTTGCGCCAAACAAACGCCGTTTAATAAAAAAATCCCGCCACGATGCATTGCGGGAATAGCGCTAACACCTTTTTGGCCTGAAGCCAAAGCATCATAGTAGTCACCCTGTCTAATTTGCAAATTAGCCAGCTGGCCAATGGCCACACCACCCACTATTGCGAATAGAATAAAAATAAGATTAATCTTCCAATTTTTCATGTTAACGGATATTGCTCACCACTAATTGATTGGCCGAAGCTGTTAAACTAGCTGTCAAGGGAATATACTGCACTTGTCCTACTGGCACGAAACCACTATCAGTGGCTAACACTTCTATTTGATTGAGTGAAAGCAAATTGTTGTCGTTGGCAATGGTCGCAGCTAATTGCCTTTCTATTGATGCCATTTTAACCTGATAAGACCCTAAAACAAAAGTTTTTTTAATTAAATCGCCAGTTTGTAAAAAATAAACCACTCCCAGCAACAGAAGCGAACATAATAAGGCGACAATAGTTGTTTTAATCCATTTTTCACTATATTGAGCGAGAGCGATTGTTTTTGACATAAGGTTAATTATTAATTATTGATTATTAGCTTAGCGGCGCGTAGTTTGGCTGAACAGGCGCGAGAGTTATCTCTAGCTTCAGCTGAACCAGCAACCACTGGTTTTTTAGTTATAATTTGTAAATTATTTTGCTTTTGCTGTTCTCGGAAAAAATTTTTAACAATGCGGTCCTCTAATGAATGAAATGAGATAACAACTAATCGTCCGCCTGGCGCTAACAACTCCATTGCTTGAGGTAAAACATTTTGTAAGTTTGCCAATTCATTATTCGTGGCAATCCGCAAGGCCTGGAATGTTTTGGTGGCAAAATGCGCTCTGCCAAATTTATAACTTCTGGGAAAACTTTTTCTAATTACCTCAACAAGCTGAAAGGTTGTCTCAATTGGCTGTCGATACCGAGTGTCAACAATATTTTTAGCGATATTTCTGGCAAAGCGCTCTTGGCCGTATTCCGCTAAAATTTTCGCTATTTCTTCTTCCGACCATTCATTGATTATTTCTTGGGCTGTTAATGAATTAATAATTGATAATTGATTATTAAATCGCATATCCAGTGGCTCGTCTTCTTGAAAGCTGAATCCCCTGCCTGATTGTTCCAAATCCCAACTGGATATTCCCAAATCCAATAAAATTCCACTAACTGGTCCAAAACTTTCTCTTTTGGCAATCTCTTTCAAGTTTGTATAAGAATCATTAACCGCAATTAATCGCTCAATTCCCTCCCCGGCTATTTTCTGGCAAACTTCGCCGTCCCATTCAATGCCCAATACCTTGCCGTTTGGTTTTATTCTTTCAAGAATAACTTTGCTATGCCCGGCAAAACCCAAAGTGCAATCAACAAAGTTTTGGTTGTTCTTTGGATCTAAATACTGGATAACTTCATTAATTAAAACTGGAATGTGCATATTTTACACGCCAAACTCTTTTAATCTTTCAGCGATACTATCGGCTTCGCTTTCCACTCTTTGTTTGTAAGAATTCCATTTGGTTTCATCCCAAATTTCCACGCGATTATAAAGCCCGGCAATCACCACTTTCTTGCCCAGCCCGGCATAATCTTTCAAATAATCAGGCACCAAAATCCGTCCTAATCCATCAACCGACACCTCCATAGCGCCCGCCAACATTATTCTGGCATATCCCCGAGCGTCAGCCTGGCCGTTAGGCAATTGCGATAATTTTTTGGCCTCAATATCCCAGACTTTCACTGGATATAAAAATAAACAGTTATCCAAACCGCGAGTAATTACTGCTTTCTTACCCAAAGAAGCTCGGAATTTCACCGGCACAGCCAATCGCTTTTTGTCGTCTATTGAATATGAGTATTCGCCTAAGAACATAGTGATGATAGTAATAACGGCTCAACGCGCACCCCTCTTTGCCCCGATTTTTAAAAAAACATAAGTGTAGTATGTTTTTAACCCCAGAAATTTTAAAAAAGCGCAAAGAGAGGTAGGCGTTAGGTCGCGAGTTATCCACAGAATTGATTAGTTTTCCCCACATTTATCCACAGCTTCCCACGCACCCCCATTATTACTCCATCAAACCCCAATGTCAACCTTTTGCCTCCACCAACTTCCGAATGTTTGCAAGTAAGCAAAAACCCCAATTATATTGGGGTTTTTGACTATTCAGTTAATTTTTAGCGAATAAAACCAATAAACTTCTCCACACTTTATCCACAACCAGTTAAACATCATTAACAGAGATAGCTAAGCGTAATTTAGTGACTGTATTCTCTACTTTACGCCAATAAAATCCAAATAATTTTCTTGATTAATGATTTTATATTGAGAGTTTTTATATTTACCAAGCCAATCCTTGGGTATTTTTTCTTTTGCCTTAGGCGACCATTTGATTTCAAAACCGAAAAGCTTGCCGCTTCTTTCTTCAACCAAGTCAATCTCTTGACCATCATAAGTCCGCCAAAAATAAACTTCGCCTGGTTTCACTTTATAGCTATTATTTTTTAACCTTTCCATTACAACAAAATTTTCAAACAAAGCACCAACATCGTCTCTGCTGTCCAATTTATTAAATTGAGCAATAACTGCATTGCGAATTCCATTATCATAAAAATAATACTTAGCCTTACCTGATATTTCTTTTCGCAAATTTCGGCTAAACCCGCCCACTTTTTTCAAAACAAAGGCCTTTTCTAAAATATCTAAATACCTGCCAACTGTTTTAATATCCAAACGCACTTGGGTTGCCAATTCATTTAACGAGACTTCATTGCCAATTTGAAAAGCCACCAATTTTAATAGGTCAAGTAATTGTTTTGAGCCCTTTATTTTTTCTAAGCTAAAAACATCTTTTAATAAATAAGAGTTGGCTAAGCCATTTAACAAAACAACTTTTTCTTTTTGGCTTTTGGCAGTAATTATTTCAGGATAAGAGCCGAAAATCAAAAAATCCTCAAGTTTTTGCTTAAGTTCATATTTATTGTATTCCGCTAAAAGCTCTGTCTGAGAAAAAGGAAATAGAGTTATAGTTCTTTCTCTACCTGTGAGTGGCTCGCCAACTTTTTGCGATAGATCAAAAGAAGAAGAGCCAGTGGCTATAATTTTTAAACCAGGTATTTGATCAACCAAAATTTTTAAACCCATACCAATGTTAGGAATTTGCTGTGCTTCATCAATGGCAATTATTTGATAACCACTGGCATATTCTTTAATTTGCGAAAAATCTTGAGAACCTAAAATCTGTTGAGTTTGAATATTATCTCCAGAATCTAGCTTATATTTTAAGTTAGTATTAGATAAAAAATCACTTAATAGAGTTGTTTTTCCAGACCTGCGAGGGCCATAAATAATCAAGACCTTGCCTGATTTTATTAATTTTGCCAAATTATAATATCGTTTAATCATAGGGTTTTTGATGATTATATTTACCTAAATATATGGAGCGACACTCCATATATTCAAAGCATAACCCTGCCAGTGAAACTTGTCAACAGTATTTATCCACAACCAGCTAAACCTCACCAATAAATGATTGACAATTGACCGTCAACTGTCAATCGTCATACAACCAAAAACCCCATCGCTTGAGGTGAGAGGGTTTTTGTATCATTCGAATTTATTAATTTATTTCGCTGTTTCAGTGAAAAGATAGCCCAGGCCTGGCACAAAGAAAGCGCCATTCGCTCCCCAATTACCGCCAGTTGAAGGATAGCTTAAGGTGAACCACTGAAAGGTAGAGCTGGGAAACAGCTTATCTGTTTCTTTCTGAACTGTGTCTGTTAAAATCGGCCACGAAAACGGGAAAGAAGCTGTAAATGATTTCCCGCCAGTTGAATTTGCGTAACTTTTAATAGAAGTCAGCCAACTATCAATTTTTTCTACTTTCGCTGCGGGAGAACTGTTGATATCAACATCATAAACCGGGTCGCCAGCAATTGTAAGATTGCTATCAGCAGTTATGGCCAAAAGATAAACCTGATTAACATCTATATCACCAGTGATGTTGGCGCTATTGTAATAAACCCACTTGCCACCGCTATAATAACCAAAGCCAGCCAAAATATTTTTTTCTTTAAGTGGCGCTAAAAATGCTTGGAAACTTAAATTAGACGGCTTTACTGGAAAAGAAATAGCATTCCAACCATTTTTAAGATTAAATGAAAATGTCGCAACTTTAGAACAGACCGGGAAAGTAGAAATTATCCCAGCGTTATATTGCATAATCAAGGCAGCATCATATGCCTCCACTGTGCCATCTCCGCTCACATCACCGTATTTTTTCTGCCAATCATTGGGTTGAATAAGCTCAGCCCCTATTTTCATAACAAGGTCAGAATCAGCCTTAGTTACATAGTCATCTTTATCTAGGTCACCATAACTCCCGCAAGGAGGAAATTTCGCAACGCTATTTTCTATCACATTAACTGTGCTTGAAGTTTTTGCTGACTTAGAATTATTATCAGTGATAGTGAAAGTAACTGTATAGGTTCCTGCTTTGCTGTAGGTATGATTAAGGGTATTGGTTTGAATGCTTTGCCCACTTGCGTTTGACATCCCCCATCCAGCAGCCCCAGTATCGCCCCAACTCACTGCATAGTCTAGAGTGCCATTTTCTGGGTCATGAGCCTTAATCGTCCAAGTGCCCTGCTCATTAACTTTTAATTGAGTAGGAGCAGTTATGCCATCAATCACTGGTGGCAAGTTTTCTGAAGTAGTCTGCGAAATAATAGTAAAATAACTATCGCTTTCATCGCTGATTCCGTAAGCTCCATTAGATTTAACTTCAGTAATTTTTACCTTCGAGTTAAGGCTAGTGGTAAAAAGGCTAGGATTTATATACCAAACATAAGAATTAAAATCACTAATTGATACACCGTGAGCAATAGCCTTGGTATTGTTTAACGAATAATCAACCAAATCAATATTAATCTTGCTGTCAGTAGCTATTACTCCTGTTTTTTTCCATTGAATCTCATAAGTTTTTCCGACCTCCCATTTTTCCCCGCCGTTGGGTGAAACAATAGTAATAGACTTGGTGGCATCGGCTCGGGCAGTTGTCATGGTATTGCCCCACAAAGGAAAACTACCCATAACGGCAACACCGGCTGAAGGCCCAACATCGCTGGCCTCGTCAATGCCAAAATACATCGTCTTGCCAGCAATAGTGTTGTCAGCCAGCTTAATTTTCAAGGTGAGCGTTTTAGAGCTTTGAGCTGAAATTTCAAAAACTCCTTGGTTATTAGAAAAATTCCAACCATACGCGTCAGCATAACCGCTATAATCAGCTAAAAAGTTGTCGCCGTCAAGAAGAGACGCCTTAGCAATGTCACTGGCGTTGGAAAGTCCCTTTTGTCTAAAATTAATTGAAGTAACCTTGATACTACTGTTCCCACTGTTGGTGAATTTCACTTTTAGTACTGGAGTTAATTCTTGTACGCCATAAATACTATACTGCGATGGCAAAAGGCCAGCCAAAATAGTTTGAGCCACTGGATTATCAGACGCCAAGGAAATATTTAAACTACCTTGGGCGGACGATTTATCAATGAAAAAATAGTTATCGCTTTCGTCTTGCACCCCAAAAGTTCCGTCACTCTTTTTTTCAGTAATAATAATTTTGTAATTGTCGCCTGCCTTAAAATAACTATTAAAAGTATTCGCCACATCCGCAGCGCTCCAATAATAAACACCGCTTTTGCCGTCTATATTTTCAGCGATAATTTTTGAGGTTTGGCTGTTATTATAACTATAATCAAACAAACGAATATCAACTTTGTCTATACTAGTTGACTGCCATTTAATAGCAACATATCCAGAATTTCCAGAAATTAAAGTTTCCCCGCCATTGGGCGAAACCACGGTAATTGATTTAGTGGTGGTGGCGGTTGTTTTACAGTCGCTTGGGCAGTTGCACTGGTTCTCACCTGTACCACAAACCCCGTTGCCACAAGCAGTACAAACGCCACCTAATCTCATAGCAATTTTAGCGTCTGGCGTTAGATTGCAACTTGCGTCATAGTCGCTTGATTTGCCAATACTTACTAAACCTGAACAGCATGATTTATATAATGCGGCTGTAGGAATACCCTCTTCGCCTTCCTGCAAACAACTAACTGGCTGGGGTGGATTTGTTGATTGTCCACAACCATAAAGTTTATTTAATTTGGCTCTAGTGGATTTGCCAACATAACCAGTGCCATGCTTTAACCCAGAGGGAGTTAAAATTTCGCTGGCATATTTTTCCTGCAACCCAACTACAGCTGAAGCAATATTTTCATCAAAGCCAAACTTTCCTTGGGACTGATAAAGACCTTCTTTCTCTAGGGCAGTTTGCAAAAATGCTACCTCTTCCCCATTAGAACCTACCCCCAAATTCGTATTAAAATTATGGCACCAAGGAGCTGTCGTGCCGCCTTGCTGTTCAGCTAATTGGGCGATGAGCTGGGTAATTTGCGCTTGCAAAGTGGCAATTTGCTGTTTGATCTCGTCAATGGTGATGGCCTTAACACTAGCTGGCATAGCGCCCGCAATTATGGCCGCGCCAACTATAGCCAGCAAAACGATTGATATTTTTTTACTCATGTATTTATGTTTTATTATTTTTTACCTTTAGCTTATGATACCCCCCCCCCCGCGCTTAAGTCAAGTTAAGTATTAAAATCAATTAAAAATAAAATCGCCTCAAAACTTTGAGACGATTTTATGCGTTATTTATAAACTATTTTTCATTTCAGCGATTTTGCGTTGTAGTTTTTTGCTAGCTCTAAAATTGTTGGTTCTTTCTTTCTTTATTTGCGCCCATTCTTCTAAGCCTAGCAATCTAGATCGGAACAACCAAACTAAAAGTCCAGCTAACAGTAAGGGTAAGAGTAATGAGGTTAAAAGCCCGCCACCAATCCCAGTAGAAACATTGGTGGCGCTAGTTGAGCCAGCGCCAGTTAAGGCCGCCCTAGTAGTAGCTGGGGCCGCGCCTGTTCCTGTAATAATTATCTGGCAAGCGCCCTCGCTGGAATAAGATGAATTAAAGGCAGTAGCTGTGCTGGTTAAAATACTTTCAACGCGAGCAAAGCCAGCGCTTGGCCCTACTTGAGCCTCAAAGGTAATCACTTTGCTATCGCCGGGCAATAAATTGCCTACATTGATAGTGCCCCTAACAATATCGCCACTATAGGGCTCGCCTTTAATCATTAAATTGCCTTGATAGGTAACATTGCTGGGCAAGCGGTAGTTCACCATAATATCTTGTAAAACAATGTCAGCGGTAGAGTGAATGGTTATGCGGTATTTCAAAAAATCGCCCGGCTGAACTCGCATTCTGCTATACCAAACGCTATCCCGCAGTGTCATATTTTGCGCGTCGGTTTTAACTTCAAAGGAAGTGCTTTGAGTGATAAAAACTCGGTCAGAGCCATAAGCGCCCCCACTGGTTCCAGCTCTAAAATGATAGGTGGTGTTGGGTGTTAATTTAGTTACATCAATAGTATATTCGCCAGCCCCACGAGTCACTACTTCGGTTTTTGTGCCATAATCAGTGGTTGGGCCGTATTCAAACCAAACCGGCAGAGTAGCAGACCCAGCAGTGTTCACCAAGGAACCTCGTAAAGTGGCGGTATTGGTAGTGACGCTTTCCGCGGCCAAGGTATTCACCGCGGTTGAAATAACCGCTTGAGCGGACTCCCCTATCCCTAACAAACTAACAGCTATTAACGCAAACGACAACAATAATATTTTTTTCATATGTTATTTTAATTATTCCGAGATTAGTATTGAGGCCACGGCTATTCTTTTATAGTCTTTGCCGGGTGGCCAACAGCTAATTAATACTAACATATTTTCAGAGTTTGTCAAGGCAAAATCAGGCACCTCGCTTCCCCGAGTTAAAATTACCTTATCCACCACTCTATAGCGATAAACTTGACCAGCTAAATCAAGCTGTATCTCGTCATCATTAGCCAGCCTATTAAGCTCGCTAAAAACCGTATCAAACTTAATCTTGGGCCAGTTGGCGGGCGCTGAGTGTCCTAAAATAACAGTTTTGCCAGGCTTTCCTGGTAAAACCGATCCCGGATAAAATAGCACTCCCCTTTCTAAATAACTTTTCAAATACAAAGGATCAGTGTTAGCAGGATCAATGCTAAACATAATAGGGGCTTTAGCTTGAATTTTAGCGATATATAAATTGCCAATTAATTCTTGCTTTTGCTCAATCTCAATTTTTTTAGCAGTTTCTAATAAAAATTTAGGCAAATACGGCTGAAACGAAAGATTAACCGCCAAAACCCGATAGTTTAAGTAATTAACAACTTTTTCTAAATGTTGATAGTTTAACGACAGAACAATCAACACGAAAAAAATCAAAAAAAACTTAGCCAAAATTTTGGTTTTCTTGGAAATCATCGCCATATTATGGCTTAGTTGAGGTGGCGCCGTTGGTGGGGATTAAAGCGCCCAAGAGTTCTTCGGCTGTTTTGAAATCGCTAGGTTCGGCCACTTCAAAACTTTCGTTAAACTTGCTCAAAGTTAGCTCAACTCTCAAATTCATTTTTTTGATATCTTGCTGGGTTTGGCTGAACTTAGATGGGTCAATCTCCTTTTGCCAGCTAACTTTCACCAAACGACCGCTGGCTTTGTCTATCCAAACCTCAAAGCTCAAACCGCCCAACGACTCCCAATACTTTTCAAAATTGGTATTAAGATCGGCTTTTATTTCACTAATTTGCTGTTCTGTTTGGGCTTGTTGGTCTTGGGGAGCGTATTTTTTAGCTAAGTCTAAATAAGCTGGTATGAAATCGCGCACTGTTCGCTTGTTTAGCCCAACCGCATAATGATCGGCCATGGCTCCTGCCACATCCTCTTGGCCTAGGCGTCGTTGAATATCAAAGAATTTCTTGCCATGCGCGATGTCCTGCAAATTTTTTAAGGTTGTCTTGAAATCATCTTCGCCATTGGCAGGCATTTGCAAACCCGAAGCTGCTAATTTATTTTGCAAATCTTTAATACTTAATTTGACCCACTGGTCTTTAATTTTTGTTAAATCAATGGGTAAAGGCAAAAAACTAGGGAAAGAAGTAAGCTTAAGGTAAACATTATCGCCCACGCCAATGCCCTCTAAGTCAGCTGAAACCGTGGCGCCTTCGGTTTGTAAAGCTAAATTAATTAAAGCCTTGGCTTTCATTTCTTTCGGGTTGGCTTTATTAATTTGATCTTGCACGGTCAAATTGAGCTTGACTTGCTTGGCAGCGCCATCATCGCCCAAAATAGCCGAAGTAGTTTCCATATCAATAGCTAATTGGCTGTCGAGCTCAAAACTTTTGGCGGCCATTGATTTGGTTAGTGATTCAATTACTATATCTCCTCCGCCCGAAGAGCCAAAAGGATTCCAAGATGGGCGCCATAAACCGCTGGCTAAAACAACCACCACTCCAACTACCACGACACCCGAGGCAATAAGAATATTTTTAGTATTTATTATCATATATGTAAATTTGGGGCAAGGAAATTGAATTTTGCGGAGCCGCTCGCCGCTCCTGCGGCGGCTCGCTTAGTCCTCGACAAAATTTCGCCTACGGCGAAACCAAGCATTTTGTCTGTGGAAACTCCGCAAAATTAATTTTCTTGCCCCAAAACATTTATAGACTTTAACTGATAATTAAATGAAGGTCAACCGGGTCAATAATTATTTTGCTACCTCGTTTAAGTTGGTTGGATAACATGGCTTTGGCTAAATTGTCTTCAATATTATCTTGCAAAACCCGTTTCATTTCTCTGGCGCCAAATTCTGGGCTATAAGACATTTCTACAACTTTTTCTTTTAATTCTTTAGTAATGTCCAGCTTAATGCCCTTATCAGCCAAGCTTTTAGCTAATTTATTTAATTGCAATTGAGCGATATCTAACAAGTTTTGTTTGGTCAATGGCTTGAACACCACCACCGAGTCAAACCGATTAACAAACTCTGGACGAAAAATGCCCGCTTGTAAAATATGATTTTGCAACTCTTTTTTAAGGATGTCTTGTGATTTGCCCTCGCTCACCATTTGACGAATTATTTCAGCTCCCGCGTTGCTGGTGGCAATAATAATGCAGTTCTTAAAATCAACTTTTTTAGAATATTAGGATGGGCTTTTTCTAACTCGTCCAACAATACTAGAGAAAATGGTTTGTCCCTAACTGGCGTGGTTAAAAGGCCGGGCTCGGTGTCCGAACCAAGAAATCTTTTGACATCTTCCACATTTTGAAACTCGGACATATCTAGTCGAATAATGTGGCTCTCTGAACCAAAATAAATAGTGGCCAATGCTTTGGCAGTTTCAGTTTTGCCAACGCCAGTTGGTCCTAAAAACAGAAATGATCCAATAGGACCGGCCTTAACATTTACTTCAGCTCTGGACCTTCGCAAGGCTGAAGAAACATCTTTAACTGCTTCTTCTTGATTAATCAGCCGTTGATGCATCAGCTCTTCTAAATTCAAAAGCTTCTGCTTCTCGCCCGCTTCCGCCTCGCCAATAGGTATTTGCACTTTGTCCGAAACAATCCGCTGAATATGCTCGGGCAAAAGAGTTTTGTCCTTAGCATGGCTGCTCAAAAAAACCATGGCCTCATCTAACAAACGCATGGCCCTGTCTGGAAAAGGTATTTGTCCTAAGTAGCGGGTGCTTAATTTAATAACTTCTCTTAAGGCTTTGTAGCTAATGGCTCGTTTGTGTTTTCTTTCAAAAAATAGCGTATTGTTTTCTAAAAATATCAAGGTTTCATTGGGTGAAATTTCTGCTACCTCTACTTTATCAAAAAGATTAAGCATGGCCGAATTTTTCTCAATAATGCGGTGCAATCCTGCGTAACTGGCCGTGGCCACCATTTGAAACGAAGAAAACGACAAATAGCGGGTTAAAATACCTGTAATATTAACGGCCCCGGGCTTTGACTGCTCTTGCACAAAATTTTCAAAATCATTAATTACCAAAACAATATTACCTGCTTTGGCCACTTCTGAAAAACAAATTTCCAGCGATTGCTCAACCTGCTCTTGGCTACCCATACTAGCTACTAAAGCGGTTAAATCAAACTCTAAAAATCGTTTATAATTAATCGTGGCCACTGCTCTGCCAAAAAACGCTTTTTGCGCCACCGCCAATACCACCGCCTTGCGCCCCGCGCCGGGCTCACCTACCAATAAAACATTATTCAACTCACTTTTTTCTAAAATTCGTTCGGTCTGTTCAATTTCTTTTTGATGGCCCACAATCTCTTGTTCCCCTGCTTTTCTAATTCTATCGCGAATGTCTGTAGCAAAACGGTCAAGCATAATAGTATAGCCGGAAGCGAATTCGCGACCGATTGAACCATTTTTAAGTAAATTTTCTTTTTCCCAAAATCGTTTTTTCAAGTCATTTATTTTTTGCCAGCGTTCTTGCCAAGCTGTTAAGCTAGCTAAGTCGCCTTGACGCATATCGTTTTCAGTTAGAAAATTTTGAAAAACATTATCGGTCGTAGCTAAAGCAACTAATAAATCGCCCGGGCTTATGCTATTTCTGCCACTATCTTGAACTACTTTAGCAGCTAAAGGCAAAACTTTTTCAAAATCGCCAGCTGGCTTAATCGGCGTCTGCTTAAGATTGACTATTTCTTGCTTAAGGCCAAAGAGCAATGCAGAAAAGTCCAGGCCACTTCGTTGCGCCACAAAACCAATCTGTGAATTTCTAGATGAAAGCAAGCAATAAAGCAGTAAAACGGTAGTGGGTTCAGCCAAACCGCTTTTTTGAGCCAAAGCAAACGCCCGTGAAAAAATTTGAGCGCTATCAAAATCTAAAAAACCCGCCATATTAACGACATCACTGGTGTCTGTTCTGGCCAAATAATCAACCAAAGACATAGTTAGCTTTGGCTTTTTTAAGCGCGAGTTAAGAAAAAAGCTAATTTCAGAACAAATAACAGTTAAAATTAAAAATAAAATGCCACCAGCCAAAGTTCTGTCCCAGCTGTGGTCAAGCGATTTTTGTTGCCAAGCCACCACAAAAACCGAGCCAAAACAAACAACTGTTAAAAGCGCCAGTAAAGCCGTGAGCGGCTTGGCTATTTGCACAACTAAATTATGGCTATATTTAACCGCTTGATAAATGGCGGTATTTTTAAGATTAAAATCCATTTTGACTAGAGATGGTTCGGAAAATAATTTCAAGGAGTCGCTCACTCGCTCCTGCGGCTCGTTCGCTTAGTTTTCGGCCTATTTTCCGCCAGTAAGCGGAACCAAGCAAATAGGCCTCAAAAAACTCCTTGAAATTATTTTCCTCGCCATCTCAATTACTTCGATTTTTAATTTAATGGGCTTAAGCAAAATAGAATAACTATGCCAATAAAAGACCAAAAATGGCCAAGCCAGCTGCCAGCACCCAGACAGGCAATAAAACCCAAAACAAAAGCGCCACCAATCCGGCTAGTAAAATAAATAATTCAACTACCAAACCAACCACAATAAAAATGGATCGCGCTATAGCGCCTAAAACTCGCGAGAACATATTACCGATAAACACACTAAAAAATCTCTGCAAATCAAACCCCCTGCCATATCCTTCGCCCATTCTATGCCAGTGGCTAAAAAGCGTGCGCAATAATTCGCCAACCGAAAAATAGCGTAAATTAAATGACAAAAAATTCTGCCATGCCTTGATAATATTCAAAGTGGTCTCATGAAAATGCCAGTCCAAAAAAGAAATAAACAAATTACGTTTAGGGCAAACTTCTACCATAAAATTATACTGCTTTATCTGTTTTTGTATTAAGCAATTGTATGCCAATTGTAGCAATTTTGGAAGAAGCTAAAACAAGGATACCCACAAACAACGACCAAACCGTTAGATTAAGCAGCTTGGCTATTGTATCTACTGGAATCATCTTGCCTAATTGCTCTTGTAAAAGTTGCTGTAATTGCTGGCCAATAAGTTCATCTTGAGTTTGAGCGGCTTTTTGAGGTAAAATTATGCCCTGCTCTGCCCCCATCTTAAAAATAGCTGGCGAGGGCGCCTGATTAGTAAAAATTTGATATGATTGCCAAGTGCCCCAAACAATCGCCAATACACCGATGGCCAGCAATAGCCAGCCAATAATTTTTTTTATCATTTTTTTATTTTAAGTGGACGATACAGGATTCGAACCTGTGACCTTTCGCGTGTGAAGCGAACGCTCTAACCAACTGAGCTAATCGTCCGATTTTTTATTTTATCATTTCTCAAAATAACAAACAATCCCCCGCAATCTGTTGCTTTTCCGAATAAAAAATTATAAGACAAAGATACAAATGATTAAAATTTTGGAATTTCAATTTAATCCGGCTCACAATAGAGAGCCCAAGTTGCCGGTTTGGTTGCGGAGAAAGCACCGCCAGTATTTTTTTGAGTCCTCGCGCTTTTATCCCGCCAATAAAACCGAGAAACCCTTGGGCAATCTTTGCTTAATAGCTGAAACCGCCAGTCAAGATTTTAAGGCCAGAGCCATACTTTTATCACTGTCGCGAGTGGTGCGCAAAGAATATTACCGCTTTTTTTACCCTGACCCGGCTGATTGTTTTAAGTGGGCATTAGAGCAAGGCAACCGCTTTTTAAGCCGCCAGCTTAAGCAAGACAATAATAATTGGTTGGGCAAAGTTAATTTTGCTGCCCTATCTGTCAAAGCTGATCTGTCCATAAGTTTGGCCAAAATCGGCCAGCCACCTGTTTTACTTTTAACCAATAATGAAGTTTTTGATTTAAGTCGCTCGTTGTCGCAAGAAGGCTTGCCTTTTCAATATTTTTCCAATGTGATTGAAGGCGAAATTAAGCCACAAGACAAAATTTTGCTTTTAACCCAAGATATTTTTGAAGTATTTGATGAAGAAGAAATGTTGAGATGGCTTTTGCCTATCCATAAGCCCCGCGAAATTAAAAAAATCTTTCAGCAAAAAAAACCAGCTTTACGGCAAGCCGTGGGCGCTTGCCTAATTGTTTGCGCTAAAAAGAAAAGGCACTTTCCTTTTTCTAAAAAAATAGAACGCTAAGTTTTACCTTACCGTTCTATTGCCCTTGCGAGCCTGTTGCTCACCGATTATTTTCGGTGCTTTTGTTGGTTATTTTTTTCTTCTTCATCTTTTTTTGGCGGAGCCGACGACCGGCTTTCCACCTTTGACTGCGGCTGCGTTCTTTGTTGCTCAACGCGCGACTCTGGTATCCGTTTCTGTTCGGACCGATTCTGTTGCTGGACAACTCTTTCGGATTGGACAGCCCGAATCGGTTGCTCGCGTTGGACCTGCTGTTGCTGAACCGGCTGACGCGGTTGCTGCCGTGGCTCGTCGCGACGGACTTTTTCACCACCCGGATTAACTCGCAAATTATTACTGCGAGTATCCGGCGTGGCGCCATTTTTATCCAGAGTCAGTCCTGTCAGCCGCTGCTCGGGCTCACGCTGAACACGACTCCTCTGCTGTTCAGTGCGACGATTCAAATTCTGCTTCGCCCGAACAACATCTGTCCCACGTCGGATATCTAATCCAGAACCGCCAGCGCTTTTAAGAACTCGGTCAGTCAAGCGAGAAACTCCTCGCCCTCCTCTGCCTCTGTCGTCGTTATCGCGATAACGATCGTGACTATATCCGCCACGCCATTGGCAATGCCTCTCGTTATAAAAAAAGTAATTATACTGGTTATAAACCGGCACAATTACCCTTTGATAATAAGGGCGATACCAAGCATAATACTCCGGCCGATCCCACCAGCCATAATAATTATTATAATAGCCGGCGGAATAATCGTAATATGGCCCGCGATAAATCGCAAACCATATACTGGGAGCTGACGACACATAGGTTGGCGGATAGTCGTAAACTATCCTTGCCTCCTGTCGTGTTGACAGCGGTCGATAATCCAACGCCCTGACGCGAACATAGTTCGCATCAAGCGTATCCCCTTCCTGCGCGCCAACACTAATCTCTAATTGCCCCTCGCCATTAAGATATTCCGAGGCAGGATAGAGATAGAAAATCTTTGGCTTGGTGCAAAAGAGGTCGTGGGTGTCACCTATGACCTCCCCAGACTTTTCTGTTATATCATTTTTAACAATAAAGGCTTTGCCCTTGCCTTTTGTCTCAAACGACACCTCCAAGGTTATGACATTCGGATCATCAACCGTAGCCACAACAGTCACCGACCCTAAACTTTCCGGGCCGGTAGAAACAGAAACGCCCCGAGAAAAATATTGGCTGAAGCCAATCTGCACTCCGTTGCCAACCACTCGATCCAAACTCTGATCGCGGTCAGCTAGATAGTAGATATCATCGCTGTCCGCTCGCCCGAGGCAACAGGCGCAGATAATAATAAAGATCACCAACGCCCAACCAATGCCCCAAAAATGTTCAACCAAAAAACAACTCTGTCCCCTGCTGAATCCTGCAAGATTCTTCATTAGAAACCCTCCTATAATAGATAACAAAAAACATAGCAACCGCCTAATTACGACCGCTAACAATAACCAAATTAAATTGAAATGTACGCCTACTATTATACTACAAAAAAAGCTTAAAGTCAATCTTATAAAATTTAGATTTGACGGTTATTTTTTCATTGTGGTATAATAATTAACACTTAAATTTATGAATCAACAAGAACTTTCTCAAGAAATCGAATTTTACACCAGCAAGTTAGCTGTGCTTTTGAATCATCTTCAAGCGCCCGAAGAAGTCAAACAAGCCTGGGCCACCCTCTTGCCCGAAATGACCATCGAGCAAATCAGTCAACTTTTAGATATCTTAGAGGCCCGCTACCTAGACGAGCAAACCCGTCCTCTTGATGAAGCTTTACAACAAGAAGTTAGTCAACTAATTCAAAAATTTGCTGATAAAAAGTAAATAAGATTTTTTATGACCCCTCAAATTTCCGAACAAGAAGCCATTCAAAAAATCTAACAAATTTACGACGAATTTTTGAATAAAATAAAAGAAATTGAAATCGCTAGAGATCAAAAAGTTTTTTCTATTATTCGCAAAGCCGAACAACGACAGATTGAAGCCATTAAAGCTCAACTTAAATAATTTTCAAAATTATGCTCGAAGAACCAATAGTCGAATCAGAACCTAAAAATGAACAAAGCGAAAATCAAGAAAGCGCAGTGTCTCTTTTTAGTAAAATTAAAACAAAAATTTTTAGCAAAAGCCGTGAAACTAGTAAAAGAAATGAAGAAATCATTAAAGAAAATGAAACCGACCCATCGCTAGATAGCGCAGATAAAACAGAAATAAAAAGCGCTGTGGAAACCGCCCAAATCGAAACCGAAAAAGTTGTCCAAGAAGCTCAAGCAAGAATTACTCAATTGGAAGCTGAAATTTTAACAGCCAAAGAAAGTGGTGAAACTATTAAAGCAGCTGGTTTGCAAAAAGAAAAACAATACCAAGAAAATAAAATTAAAATCACTCAAAAGCAAGAAAAACTAACTGCTGTCAAACCAGAAACACAAAAAGCCAAAAAAACCGAGCGCAACCTCCGCCAAAAACAGGCCGAGCAAGAAACTTTTGAATTACAAAAAGAAATCGCCATGCTTAGTCAAAAAGATGCTAAATCAGAAAGCAATGCAGAGGCAGATGGAATAAAAAAAGAAATAGCTGACAAAAGACAAGAATTACAAACAGCCAAAATTACCGCTGAAAAAGAAAAAACTATTGGCCAAAAAGCCGGTGATCTTTTCACCAATAAAGAGGTTGGCAAAAGATTTATTATTGGCCAAGTAAATGCCCTGTCTTCGTCTTTAGGCGCGCGCACTATCTATAGTTTGCCTGCTTGGATTTGGCAAGGAGCTAATGTGCGAGGCGAATGGGGCCGAGAGGGCTTGCAAAAACACCTTGAAAAAACTTTAGAAGCCTCACAAAAAAGAAAAAACAAAGCTCCAGAAGGAACATCGCAAAAACAAGAAATGGAGGAATTGATGAAAGTCGTTAAAATGACTAAAGAAGGTGGAGAAAAAAATTCTGTTTTAAGAAAAGAATTGGCCAGGATTATTAAAGAAAACCGCCACGAAAACAGCATTCTTGACAACGAGGAAAGCGAGCAAGTTAAAAAGCTCATAGAAAAACACGCCGAAACAAAAATCAATGGCTTGGAAGTAGCCAGAGACGGCCTTAATAGCGCCTGCG
>JAPLWE010000003.1 GCA_026396705.1 Candidatus Gribaldobacteria bacterium | reverse complement strand
TTTCTATTAAGGGGCAGGTGGCGGAACTTGGTATACGCGCAGCGTTTAGGCCGCTGTCTCGCAAGAGGTGAGGGTTCGACTCCCTCCCTGCTCACAGCTGTGTATTTAAAAATCCTCCGGCTTGCCGGAGGATTTTTGATTATAATTATCAATTATTAGTTATTTATTCAATCTCCACGATAACTTTCTTTTTCTTGGGTTCAGCTTTGGGTATGCGTATTACTAAAATACCGCTTTTGAGTGAGGCCTTGATTTTTTCGTGGTTGGCGTCTTCCGGTAAAATAATTTGTCGGCTAAACGGCCCCCAATAGCACTCCTGATAAAAGTATTTTTTCTCTTTGCCCACAATAGGCTCTCGTCGTTCGCCACGAATAATAAGCATTTCATTTTCAATGGCAATATCAATGTCGCCTTGTTCAACCCCAGCAATGGGCGCCTGCACGCAGAATTCGTGTTCAGTTTGGAAAACATCCACGGCTAGCTGACCTTTGCTTTTGAGCCAATCAAAGGCGCTTTTTTCCCCGACCGGCAAAACCGCTTCTTCTTTTTGATTTTTGTTTTTCTTATTTTCCTTTTCTTTCTTTTTATTTCTTTCTTTTGCTTCTTCTTTCTCTTTTTCCATATTCTCCTCTTCCCTTATATCGTCATTGTCTTCTATTTCTTCATCGTCGTCATCTAGCTTGCTTTTGGTTTCTTCGTTCAAGCCGATATTATTTTTTAGTTTTTTAAAAAATGGCATATTTTTAATTATTATTTTATTAAACAAACGCTTTTTAATTTTTTTAATTTTCTAAACCAGCACCCTACCAAGTAGCCCAAGCTAAGAAGAATTAGCAGGGGTATTAGCATGGCTTCTGGTCCAAATGCTTCAGAAGACATTTTCATTATAGACCAATTGTAAACGCCATGCAAACTAATACTTATTGATAAACCAATCAGCAGATAAAGCCATTTTCGCGTTCTATGACAAAAAGCCATGGCTAGCCAGTAGCCCAAAGTGCCCGAGCACAAAGCGTGCAAAAAGGTAGCCGAGCAAAATCGCCAAAAGGTTAGCTCCAAAGCTTTAAAGCTGTAAATAGCTGGGTAAAGCTTGGTTAATACTAAGACATTTTCCAGGGCAGCAAAGCCCAAGGCCGCGATAATCAAATAAAGCATCACATCAATGGGTTCGTCTAATTCTTTGTTGCGAAAAGCGGCCAGAAAAGTAGCCGAATATTTAACCGTTTCTTCAATAACAGCGGCGATTAAAATTACGCCTAAAGAGGCTATTACAGGTAGCCAACCAGCCAACAAGTTTTGTAAAACCTGTTGCGCCGCTTTTTCTAAAAAAATAGCCAAGAAAGCCGCCAACGCTCCAGCTAGAAAAACCTTAATTACCATTTTATTTGATTCGGGGTGCTTGTCTTTGCGTAAATAAAACAAAAGCCAAACTAAGCTGGGCAAAAGACCAAGAGGAACCAAAAAAAAGATATTCAATGAAAACATTTAATTAGATTGATAAGTTGGCGTTTGGTTTAATTCTACTCCAATCTTTTTTGTTTGGGAAATGCAACCAAGCAGCCATTGCCACCATCGCTCCATTGTCTAGGCATAGATTCGGCGGTGGCGTTAAAAAATTAGGCTGACTATAGGTAGTTGATAGTTTATTCTTGAGTTGCTCTCGTAATTCAGTGTTAGCGGTTACTCCCCCGCCTAAAATAACTGTTTTGGCTTGATAATCATTAACCGCCTTTAAGGTTTTTTTAAGTAAAACATCAATCACAGCTTGCTGAATTTCTTTAGCCATCGCAATTTTGTATTCTGGTGATTCCTTAATTATTTTTGACCGTTTTTTATAATCATACAACACGGCGGTTTTTAGTCCTGAAAAACTAAAGTCATAATCTTTAGTATTGATCATTGGCCGGGGTAGGGTAATTTTTAATAATTGATAATTAATAATTGATAATTTAGCTGCTTCAGCCGCAATGGCCGGGCCACCCGGATAGCCAAGTCCTAGAATACGGGCCACCTTGTCGAACGCCTCGCCCGCGGCATCGTCCCGGGTCTGGCCTAGAAGACGATAATCCAGGTGGTCGCGCATCAAAACTAGGTCGGAATGGCCGCCTGACACCACCAGCCCCAGCAGAGGGAACGCCGGCTCCTCGGGCAGCAGCCAGTTGGCATATAGGT
>JAPLWE010000060.1 GCA_026396705.1 Candidatus Gribaldobacteria bacterium | reverse complement strand
TTTTGAGGCAATATTAAAAGCTTCTAAAATATCTTTTTGAGCAATATTTTCCACCATATCACCTTTCTCAGCGATAAGTTCCTCTGCGAAAGAAAGAGGCGTCACTTTTTTCTTTCGCAAAAAATCAATGGAGCTATTTTTGGCAATAGTGAAAAGCCAAGACTTGAAATTTTTTTGTTGATCAAATTTTTTTAGATTTTTCCACATTTTTACAAATGTTTCTTGGGTTATATCTTCAGCCACATCTGCATCGCCAACATTTCTACAAACAAAACTATAAATTGGCTTGAGATACCGCCTAACCAAAAATTCCAGAGCCTCTTCGTCACCTTTCAAGTGTCTCTTCACTATTTCATTATCGCTTAACTTTTGCATTTAATATCTTAAGCTATTTACGGCAACGAAAAAACAGCAAAAAAGAAAAATAACGCGGAAAAAATTTGCCCAATAACCTAAAACGGGTAAAGGGCGCGATTTCAACCTCGCTGAAAATATTTTTGAGCATTTTTTCAAATTCGCCATAGGCAAAATGATTAATGTGTGTGGGGTCGGCCAAAGGCGTGCCCTCTTTTTTACCCAGCAAAATCCGCCATCTATTCATTAAGCTAAAAGCGTGCGGGACAGAGCCAACAAAAACCCCACCTGGTCTTAGAGCATCATAAATCTTTTGCAAAACCTTTTCTGGATAATAAAGATGCTCTAATAATTCAGCAGCCACCACCGCGTCAAAACTTTCGTCAGCTAAATCCCAATCACCGTTCAAGTCTAATAATTTTGTTTCAATACCCAATTCTTGGTGGCAAATATCCAGTCCGCCCTGATCAATATCTAAACCTAAAATTTCATTGCCAGTGGTATAATATTTAGTTAAAGCGCCATCGCGACAACCCAAATCTAAAATTCTTTTGCCCTGGCCCAGCCATTTAGCGAAAAGTTCGCCTCTTTCTTTGCCAAAAATCACAAACCCCCTGCCTCTTTCTTGAGCATTATGAAAAGAATATATTTTAGATAGCTCGGTCATAATTTTGCTAAAAAGTATTGATAAATTTGCTTAATGCTTTTGTATTGTCTGACATAAGCAAGCGCTTTTTGCTTACCTTGTTGGACCAAGCTGTTCGCTAAATCAGGGCCACTCAAAATCTGGTTGATTTTTTCGGCTAACTCGCTCGCTGAAGCCGGATTAAACAAAAGACCGGTTGCTTGATCGGTAACCAATTCTCTATTACCCGCTATGTTTGAAGCGACTACTGGCTTACTCATCAACATTGCCTCCAAAATAACCGTGGGCATGCCTTCTGATAACGACGACAAGACAAAGACAGAACAAAGCTCATAATAAGGCCAAATACGCTCGTGGTCAATATAACCCAAAAAAATAATCCTGTCCTGCAGGCCAAGTTCTTCAGCCTGCTTTTTTAAGGCCGCCTCTTGCGAGCCACTGCCCGCTATCAGCCAAACAGTATTATTATCTTTTAATAAAGGAATAGCTTGTAAAACCAAGGCGATATTTTTCTCCTTCTCTAACCGAGCTACGGTAAAAATAACTTTTTTGCCAACTAAATTATAAGTTTCTCCTAATTTTATAACTTGAGCAGAATTATTTTCAATTTGTGGCGGCCGGACCGGCCGAAAAACAATTTTACTAGACGAAATTCGCCAGTTTAATAATTTTTGTTTTAACCATTGGCTGTTAGGCATTAAAACATCAGCCATTTTAGCGCCCATAAACTCAAAAAAACTGACCAATTTAGCAGCTATTTTTCGTTTTAACCCGCCCTTTTGTTCAATAATCTGTGAAACCGAGCTAACATAATTGCAAAAAACCGGTATTTTCAAAAAATATTTTAACGGCCAAAAAACCCAGCCCATAAATGGCGTAGTGGCGTAGCAAAGGTTTGGTTTTTCTACAATTGTTTTACCTAAAAAAATTATTGGAGCAATCAGTAAAAAAAATGGCAGCAAAATCTGCGGGCAAAGCAAATAAAAAACCTCAAACTGCTGGTCAATTTTTTTATAGCCCAAATATAGTTTGTTTGATGAAACAATAAAAAATTTATCTTTATCTAAATTAAAACCATCGCGAAGCAATTTCGCCTTAACGCTATCTAAGTCATTGATATAGATATTACGCCAATCGCAAGAAATGTTAAAAATAAACATTATTTTGCTTTAATTACTTGATTCCAAATTTCAATCTGCTTCCAGAGTATCTTATTAGAATCGTATTTTTCTCTCATTAATTTTTGAGCCTTTGACCCCATTTTCTTGGCGATTGCTTCATTCTTAAGCAAGTCTTTTAATCTATCCTTAAATTCAGCTTTATTATTGATGCCCACAATAAAACCTGTCTCACCATTAATAACAGCATCATCAGCGCCGCTTACAGCTGTAGTAATAATAGGCTTTCCGGCCATCGCGGCCTCCATAAGAACTCTGGCAAATCCCTCGTATAAAGATGGTAAAGCAAAGACATCGGCGGCGGCGAAATATAGGGGAATTTCAGAACGAGAAAGACGCGGTATCCATATAATATTATGATCAATACCTAAGTTTGACGCCAATTTTTTTATTTTTATTTCTTCATTTCCCTGCCCAACAATAACAAACAATACACGATTATTAAACTCAGCCACAATGCTCTTAATCACTTGCATATATAGCTTCAAATTTTTCTGCTTTGTTAAACGGCCAACAAATAAAACTATTTTATCAAATTGAGAGCCAAGCAATTTATCGCGAATTTGACTTCCATCAGAATTATAAAAATTATGACTATCTAATGGCACTAAAGGCTTAAGAAAAATTCTTGAAGGATCTAGTTTGTTTTGAATCAAGCTACACATAGCTTGCGAGCCATCTACTTGAATACCGTTGGCTTTTCTTAAAATATATTTAGCCAAAGGCGCTGCTATTTTATTAAAAAATGATTCTGATCTCCAGTGTTTATCAAATGGATTTATTCCATAAACAGTTACATCCATAGGAATTTTATACATCAAAGAAAGTATGCGCCCAGCCAATCCTGTAAAAACCGGATCTTGAGCTTGTATTAAATCAACGCGCTCTCTTGAACAAATCCGCGATCCTATTGAAATAATCTTAAAAAATGAATGCGCTCTATTTATACCACCTGATGGAATTGCCTCAAAGTTATCAGCTATTTTTTTCGGCTTTAATCCATCGCGCAACATTGAGTGAGCTATTACATAATATTTGTCTAATTGCTGACTATAAAACAATAGCCTTTGTCTGGTATCAGAGTAGATATTATCTTCAAAAAGCTCTCGCGTATAACCTATAGAAAGAATCGTCATTTTATGAGTTTATTTTCTTATCAATGCGCTTTAGCGCCGTTAGCTATTGGTTTGTCTGGTGTGAGTAAAACTGGTTGGCCATCGTCAGCCGCCAAAAGCATACCCTGGCTTTCTAGGCCCTTGATAATCTTGGGCTCTAAATTTACTATCACCACAATCTGCTTGCCCGCCATTTCTTCGGGCTGATAGACTTGGGCAATGCCAGCTATAATTTGCCGAGGGCCAATCTCTACCCCCAAATCAACCTGCAATTTAAGAAGTTTTTCAGAGCCCTCCACCTTTTCTGCCACAATTATTTTCCCAACTCGCAAATCAATTTTTTGAAAATCCTCAAAATTAATCATACTTTATATCTTAATTACAACAATTTTTTGAGAGCTGGCTAAACCAGCCACCAAATGAACATTACTTTGGGCCGTTTTGAAGTGTTTAGCTACAACCTTAATCACCGCTGCATTAGCTTTGCCTTTTTGAGCTGGCTCTTTTACCCAAACAGCAAAAACATTTTCCTCAATTTTTTCTATTCGTTGCTCTTTCGCTTTTGTTTTAACTTTTACCGATATTTTCATCGTGAAATAGTTATAAATCTTCTTCAGAAATAACCTTAATGCCATTTTGCTTCAATAAAGCAGCTGTGACGCCATCACCCTTAACTACAGTTTTAGAAAATGAGCCATCATAAATTTGGCAGGAGCCACACGACGGGCTTCTCTGTTTCAAAATCGCTTCTTCAATATCCAATGTCTTGGCTAACTTTAGAACCTCTTGCGCTCCTTTGATAAAATTCTCCGTAACATCGTCCCCCTGCTTAGTAACAACTTTACCCTGCCCAGCTAAAACCACTTCTCCGCTCGCGGTTGTTTCCGAAGCCACACGAGGTATTGGCAACCCTCCCAATTGTTCCGGACAAACAGGAATTAAAATTTCTTTTTTAGACAAAGCCAAAACCTTCTCATTGGGCTTACTTTGACCGTCATAGCGGCATTTCACCCCCAACAAACAAGCGCTGCATAAAATTTTCTTTTGGTTAGGCATATATTTTTTAAATTCTTTTCAAAATTTCCAAATATTCTTCAAGGTTCATTCCCAAAACTCGGAGATTATTACGGATAACAAAAACCGGTAAATCCTTTTCCATCGGGACAACTACCGGTCTTTGTAAGTCGCCTCGCCAATAAATACGATGGTCGCCTTTTGTTCTATTTAATTCGCAACCAATAAAAAATAAAAACTTTTCAAACTTTTTCCAAGAGATAGGGGTTAAATGAGCCATACTACATAGCAAAAGCAACCTGTTGAAATCCTTGGCCAATAAAGACAGGGGGCTGCCAAACCTTTTGAATTTTCTGCCAGCCCAAATTTAATAGAGCATTTTCTAGGGTTCCATTTTTTACAGTTTCTTCAAAAAAAATACCGGCCGCTTCTTCAAACCGCTTTTTTACTTGCTCTAAAGTATCTCCGCAAGTTGATAAATCTAAAACTGGGCTGTAAGCAATAAACTTTTCGCCCTCTTTTAAAAAATTAATAGATATCTTAAATTCTATTTTTGGTTTAGGCATATTCTTGATTATTTTAAGGATAACAGATCTAAGGACAAAAATCAATTCCAAAAGTTAGCGCTCCAGCATAGAAAAACTCACCTCGCCGCCACAGTATTGTTTGATTAAGTCGGCCAATTCTTGGGTAGCGCCCTCCACTTCATTTTTGCTGGCTGGCGAAAGGGCCTCAACCACTATGATGGCGTTTTTCGTTTGCTCGATTAGCTTGGTGCGGTCGGCTTCCCGCCAATTCCATCTGCGACAAGCCACCCCTTCGTCGTCTTTATAAACCACTTCACCTTTTTGTGGTGGCTCATTTTCCACCCCGCCCAGCCGAATAAACTGTTCATCGCCATTAGCAAAGCCCAAAAACAAATCACCTGCTATTTTATCCATATCTTCTCCGCCCACCGGCAAAACATATTTCAGCGAAATATAATTATACAAATCAACTAATTTATTGATATTAGGCAATTGGTCGCCTTTTAATATCCGCCTAATAATGGCTTCCGCTGAACAGCGGTATTGATGAGGATCGCTACCAAATTTGCGATAACATGAGCGCCAAGCCAAAATCTGCGGATGTTGGCTGAAAGATTCCAGCCCGGCAAACTTTTCCCTTTGGTTTTTTTCGGCATTTCTTAAAAGTTCAATAATCTCTAAATTATTACCAACATTATCTACGCCTTTGACCATAACCACGCCCGCGATAAAATCAGGAAATGTCTCAAATATCTCTTTTTGAATTTTTAACTCCATAAATTTACTCGCTGGCATCTTGGTAAATTTCTTTTTTGATTTCCTCAAATTGGTTTTCGACAGCTTTGAGCCGGTCTTTGCTGGCTTTAATCAAGCCAGCCGCTTCTTTTACTTTGTTAATACCTTCTTCAATATCAATTTCTTTCTGGGTTTCAAACCATTTTGATATTTCTTCAAGCTTTTTTAAGGCCTCTTTTAAGTTAAATTGTTTTTCCATAATTTTGTACGAGGACAAATGCTAGAGGTCTGCCCTCGTGTTTTTAACTGTTGAATCAACTATACCATCAGCCATCTGCAAAGAAAAGTCATCGCCCGCTTGTAAATTATCAATTGTTCTGACAATTTGGCCGTTTTTTCTAGCCAAGCAATAGCCAAGCGCCAAATTATTCTGCGGATCTTGGGCTTTGATATTTTGAGCGATAAAATATAGCTTTTGGATAAGTTCTTTCAAATTAAAAGCAAAGGCGCTGGTAGTTTTCTGCCAACAACCATCCAAAAGCTTTTTCTGACTGGCAATCCCCTGCTCTATCCGCAAAATATAATTGTTAAGCTGGCTTTCATATTTTTTATATTTATTGAAAAAATCATTAAACCAATCAGCAATAATTCTTTGGCACTGGCTTATTCTCAAGGGCGCCATTTCCCACGATTTACTGATAATATTAGCGGCGGCCGTGGGTGTAGAGCAGATATAATCGGCTGCCAAAGCCAACAAAGGCAAATCTTTGTCATGGCCAATAGCGGCAATCACTGGACAGGGAAAATCAACAATGGCTCTAACCAGCGTTTCATTGTTAAAAGCTTGCAATGATTCCAAAGACCCGCCACCACGCATTATTACCAGAACATCAATTTTTTGTTTTCTCAATGCTTTAATCGCTCCCAACAAGTCGCTAATCGCTTCTTGACCCTCCACTCTAGAGTCAACCATTTTTATCTTAAAGCCAAACTTGCCCAAATTAGTTAATAAATCATGAATAACTGCCCCTTGTTTTGAGGTGATCACTCCAATGTTTTGCGGATATTCGGGCAATGGTCGTTTCTTTTCATCAGCAAAAAGCCCTTCCGCTTCCAATTTATTTTTCAATTGCAAATAAGCCTTTTGCAAAGCGCCCTCGCCTTTCAATTCTACGGTTTTAGCCACAAAGCTAAATTTACCGTTAGCTGTATATACTTGCCCCTCGCCATTTAAGATAACTTCTAAGCCCTCAACCAGTTCTACCCCGCATATCCTGTAGTCATACTTCCACATAATACAGCTCAAAACGCTATTATTACTTTTATCTTTTATAGAAAAATAGCAATGCCCGCTTGGGTAAACTTTAACTTCGGTTATTTCGCCAGTAATTTTTGCCTTAAACTTTTTCAAAAATAAATTAACCGCCTCAATATACTCCCCCACCGAAAAAATCATCTCCGGCTGCTCTATATTATTGTCCTCATTTTTTACCATAAACTATTTATAATCAAAAATATTAACGCCTGCTTGAGCTAATAGTTTATTCAGCTCAAACAAAGGCAAACCCACTATGCTATAAAAATCACCATCTGTTTTTTCAATCAAAATAGCTCCTTTGCCTTGCACGGCAAAAGCTCCGGCCTTATCCATTGGCTCGCCTGTTTCAATATAGCTATCAATTTCCTGCTCGGACATTTGCTTAATCTTAACCTTAGCCACTTCAAGGTGCTGAAATTCTTTTTTACTGGTGATATCAATCACTGCCATGCCAGTGATTATCTCCACCCATTGCCCGTTAATTTTTTCCAACATTTCTTTGGCGTTTCCAATTGTTTTAGGCTTGCCTAAAACCTTGTTCTCAAAAGCAACAATGGTGTCAGCGGAAATAACAATGCCCTCGGGCAATTTTCTAGCCACATCTCTGCCTTTTTCCAAAGAATGGAACAAAACCAAATCCTTGGGCAATAAAGCCAAGGAATTATCCTCCTCATAATCGCTAGTTTTAATTTCAAAATTATCGCCAACAAGTATTTTCAACAACTCTTTTCTTCTGGGAGATGAAGAAGCTAAAATAATTTTTTTCATAAATTTAATTTCATTTTTTAATTTTCGCAAAAATGTGGTCATCAATTAGTTTGCCATTTTTAAGGGTATTTTTTCTCAAAATACCTTCAAACTTAAAACCATTTTTCTCTAAAACCCGCATTGAGGCTTTATTCCAAGGAAAAACCGCCGCGTATATTCTTTTAAGCTTCAATTTACCGAAAGCAAACTTGCTTGCCTCTCTTATTGCTTCTGTCATTATGCCGCTTCCCCAATACTTTTCAGCTAACCAATAACCAATCTCCGCCCTATGCTCTTGTTCAATTTTATGAAAACCAATAGCGCCAGCTACCTCGCCATTAATATCAATAACAAAATCTATTATTATGGGCTGTCTATTCTTATTTTCTTTTAATTTTTTAGCCACCCATTCTTTGGCCATTTTAATAGTATAAGGATAAGGCACGGTTGCCAAATTGCGAGCAATCTTTTTATTATCAATATTCTTCTGCAACGAAATCTCATCCCCCTTCCTAAACGGCCTTAAAATAAATTTTATTTTTAATCTGTGTGAATAAACTCCCTTGCTTGACAAAAAGTTTTATGGTATCATATAAATAAGAAGTAAGTCCTCCTGTGTTGGGATACCGTAAGGCGTCCCGTCAAAACAGGGGGTTTTCTTATTTTAGGTTAAGGAAAAAGCAAGTTTTCTTCAATAATTTTATCTTTGATTATTTCGTAATATTCGTAATCGCTTTGCTCATATTTTCTAAAAATCGCCCATGAGATAAAATCAACCGCCTGTAAGCACTTCTCGGTGTGCGATGGTTTTATTTTTATTTCGAAATTATCAAACTGTTTTTTTAAATTACTTTTTAAATAATTCTCAAAATTTTCTTTTAAAAATTTGTTGGTCTCTCGTTGGTCAATGATAATTTTAATTTGCTCTTTTTTACTTAAAACATTCTTGCTTGATAATCTATCAAGCAAAATATTCGCTGTATAATTATATAAATAATTTTTTTGATTTTGCAAATCAATATAAACTTTTTTCTTATTCAAAACAACAGACAAAATTTTTAAATCTTGGGCTTGGGCTAATAATCTCAAAATTCTTTTCTTGGTCGTGGCATCACAATGATAAGCATGCAATTCGGACACTTTTTTGTATTTCTTTTTTAATCCATGGTGAATTTTTTTAACGCATTTTTCAACACAGCGATGATTATTGGTAAAAACAATGGTTAAAATAAACCACTTACTTGATTCCTCGCTAAACCCCAAATCGCCCGATTCATCTAAAAATATATACGACATAATCTCAATGTTTGACAATTCCGCGGATTTTTATGTGGGAGCTGTTTATTAAGTTTGTTGTTCGTTCAATAAATTCTTGGTAAAGCGTGGCATTGCTGACAATTTTATAACTCTCTGGAAACTCTTTTTGTAAAACTTCAACAAATTCTTTGCCCGCTCCCCGTAAATTTAGAAACTCAAACCAGTAATAATTAACCAAGTTTTTAGTCTTATTGATAATGTCGGACAAATGAATTAGCCCAGGGATAATCGGACTAACAAAAGCGTAAACGCTAATCCCCTGTTCTTTTAATTTTTGCAAAGCAATGATGCGTTTCTCAACTGCGATAGCTGCTGGCTCGAAAAACTCTTTAGCCTTATTAGTAAAGCTATTAATAGTTAGCCCAACTTCTATATTTTTAAACTGTTTAAAAATATCAATGTCGCGCAACACTAAATCTGACTTGGTTAATATGGATAGTTTAACATTTTTATCCATATTTTCTAGTATCCTCCTTGTTAGCCTCAATTCTTTTTCAACGGGCTGGTAAGCGTCGCAAATTGAGCTCATAAAAACTTCCCCTTTGACCTTCTTAGCCTTAACCAGCTCCGGTCCGTTGATTTTTGCCTCCACCCAACTACCCCACTTGCCATATTCCACTGGCTTCCACTTAGCTATAAATTTGGCATAGCAATAAAGGCATTGATGAGCGCAACCCGCATAAGGATTAACCACCCAGTCAGCCCCCAACTTGGTTTTGGTAAAAATCTCTTTGGCTTTAATTTCAATTATTTTCATTGCAAAAATGTTACCTTAAATTTACTCTTTTTGAATATTTTTGGCAATAAAAAAGGGGCAGAGGATCTGCCCCGGGTATTTTTTGGTAATCTATGCAGACATATTGCACTTTTTATTCAATGTTGCCGCATTTTTGACAAAGAGGGAAAAAGCGCTTATAGGCCAGGTGGCGAATTTTTTTGCCTTTGTCGGAAAACCACAAAGCTTTGAAATCCTTTTCAATCAAATTGCCATAAGAATAATCACCAAACAAATCAAAGCAGCACATGACCATTTCGCCATTAACTAAAACCGTAAACACTTTTTTTATAAACAATTTCTTCATCATTGATATCCTTGGTAGGGAAAAATTTGCGACTCAAAACCTTTCTTTCTTCCTCGTTGTAAGCGTAAGGGCTTAAAATAAACGGCTTGATATAAAGCTTGTCAGCCTTAATTTCTTTAGCAAATTTTTTAATATCAGGAATTTGGTCTTGATTGTAGCGATTAAGAATAAACTGCAAAGTAACAATCGGGCGATGTTTTTTTAGTTCTTGCTTCAGCCGGCAAAACTGACGGATATTGCCAATGACTTGCTCAAAATTACCACCCACCCGAAAGGCCTCAAAAGATTGTTTGGTGAGGCCGTCCAAGGCAAACCGTATCTCGCCCAACCCCGAGTTCAAAATAGCTCGCGATTTTTCTTCAGTAAGCAAAGAAGCGTTAGTGGAAATCATCGTGTGCAAGTTGGCTTGGCTGGCGTATTTAATCATTTCAACGATCGCTGGGTTTAATAATGGCTCGTTAGAATTATAAACATAAACAATATGAACATAATTTTTGATATGATCAATAATTTTTTGAAATTCAGCCAAGCCCATAATCATTGGGGCTCGTCGGGCGTGAATCAGTTTATGAGGCGTAGGACAAGTGGCGCATTGAAAATTACAGGTGTTGCCAGTTTCAATAATAGCTGAATGAGGCCGAGCGCCCAAATAATGCTTGAGCATAATCAAAAATAAATGGCCAACTTTTTTGACTTCGCTGTGCAATAAATTGTCTAAAACAAACCAGCGAAAAACCTGCCAAGTGTATTTAATTTTTTTGATTATTTTTGACATATCGTTTCAAATAATTTTATATGTTCATCAACCACATCATCCCAAGTTCGGCTAAGATCCAAGTTAGCGATAGCCTTACAATACGCCTGATATTTTTCACTGTCCAGCAGATTGGCTATGGCTTGAAAAATATCTTGCTCATCAAGCGGATCAATTAGAATCAGCTTATTTTTAATATTTTCAGCCAAACCATTAGAATCAGCTTATTTTTAATATTTTCAGCCAAACCATTATATTTGGTTAGAATAAGCGGTTTTTTTAAGCTCAAACATTCCAAGGCAAAATTTGGGCTCACTTCACTCAAGGACGGCAAAACACAAAGCCATGCTTGAGTAATTTCTTTAGCTAATTCCGAGGCCGATAAAACGCCAATAAATTTCAAACGAGCCCCCAAGCCATATCGCACAGCTAAATCAAGCAAGCTTACCATTTGCGGGCCATTGCCGGCTATCTTAAAAATCAGCTGCGAATTCTTTTTTGATACTTCAGAAAAAACTTTAAGCAATGTCTCTAAATTTTTGCATTTAGTTAGGCGGCCCGCATACAATAAAACTGGTGGCTGATTATTCAATGGCTCAATGGCAGAAATAGCCAAAGCAATCTTCTGGGAGTTCTCTAAAACTATTGCCTGCTCTTGAGTAATTGGCCGATAGCGCAAAAAAATATCCTGCAAAAAAATACTAGAAAAAATAACTTTATGACACCCTCGCAGCACAAAATTTTGTAAAGCTTTAACTAAATTCTCGCGATCATTTTTAGATTGCTCATAGTAGTCAGGCAAAATAGTTTTAGTTAAACCCCGTTCTACGGCCACTTCCCATAGAGAATCCCCTCCTAAGCGAACAATCAATGGCTTTCTTGAAAAGATATTAGCCAAACGAACAGGCAAACCTACCGACCATAAGTCATGGATATAAATCAAATCAAAATTCTTGCCATTTTGCAAAATTTGCCTAAAAAAAGAAATATGCCTTAGGCCTTTAGCCATTTTCAAAGGCACAATAATTTTTTCAAAACTATTTTCATTTCTTTCCCAAAGCAAGTTTTCGCTATTGCCAAATGAAATCACTAAAACCTCTACTCCCCTTTTAGCCAAATTTTGAGCCAAATTAAAAACATAAGTGGCTGGGCCGCCAATTTCCGGAGGAAATAAAGGTGTAGCAATTAAAATTTTCATTGATGTAAAATTTTTTGATATAAATTATCTACTTGGCTAACAATATTGGGCCAGGCGAATTTTTGCACAGTTGTTTGGCCGTTTTGCGCCAGCTGTTGGGCTAAATTTTTATCGCTGAAAATTTTTATAACCGCCCCAACAATCACTTGACTATTTTTCGGCTGAATTAAAAAACCATTAAAACCATCTTGAATAATATCGGGAATACCGCCCACATTCGCGCCAATCACTGGTGTATTGCAAGCTTGCGCCTCCAAAAAAACATTACCCAAACCTTCGGCCAGCGAAGGACAAACAAAAACTTCCCCTTGAGAAATTTCTTTTAAGGCTTCTTGGTGAGGCAAAAAACCCCTAAAAAAAACAGCCTCGGATAGCCCTAATTTTTCAGTTAAATTGCCTAAATTTTCTTTTTCCGGGCCATCGCCTACTATAACTAAATGAGCGTAAGGAAATTGCTGACAAATTTCAGGCAAGGCCTTAATTAAATATTCAATCCCCTTTTCCCAAGAAAGACGGGCCACACAAACAATACGATTTTCAAAAACTTTTTCTTTTCGAGGCAACTCATTAACATCAAAACCATTGGGAATAATAAAAATATTTTCTTTGCTTTTTCTTAACCGTTCAGCTCGCTTAGCTAAAAAACTACTAATGGCTGTAATGTAATCGGGCGTGGTATGAATTTTTCGCCAGAGCCACTTGGGAATTTTCTTTTGCTTTTTAGGATGATCCAAATCACCGCATTGTAAAGTTAAAATGCTTGGTATTTTTTTGTTAAGCCATCTTAAAATTATTAAAGCAACGCCTGCATAACTTTCCATCACGCCGTGCGCGATGGCTGGCTTTAATTTTACAGCCAGAAAAGGCGAAAAAATCATAAAATAAAACTTGTCCAAACCAAAGGGCAAGCCAAAGCCCATTCTCTTAATCAAACAACCATCTTGCTGTTCTTGTTTGGCTAATTGTTTTTTGAAACGGGCTGTTAAAACAACAAAGTCGTAATTATTTTGCAATCGCTCAACTGTTTCTTTAATAAAAGCTTCCGCGCCACTTATAAAGGGCGCGTATGAAGAACATAAAATAACAATTTTTGGTTTTATGGCCATTGATGAATTAAAAATTTTCTTTCAAATAAGCAATAGTTTTAGCCAAACCATCTTCAAAACTAACTTGAGGGGTAAATCCGAGCATAGCTTTAATTTTATCAGCATTGGCTTGCGAACGGTAAATATCGCCAGGACGAGGGTCTTGATAAATAGGGATAATCTTTTTATCTAAAATTTGGCCAATTGTTTCAACTAACCGGTTAACCGTAATATTGTCGCCACAAGCCAAATTAAAAACTTCCCCGGCGGCTTTGGCCGAGTTCATAGCTAGAATCATTCCCTCAACCACATTTTCCACGAAAGTGAAATCGCGACTCTGCTGGCCGTCGCCAAAAATTATGGGCTGCTTGTCTTCAATGGCTAATTTAATAAATAAAGGAATAACTGCAGCATACTCGGATGAAGGATTTTGATGAGGCCCAAAAACATTGAAAAATCTCAAGCAAACCGTTTCTAAGCCAAATAATTTATAAAAATTATTAGCATAATATTCGCCAGTTATCTTGCTGGTGGCGTATGGTGAAAGGGGTTGAGGCTTTTGATCTTCTTGATTTATTTCAGAAACACCGCCATAAATTGAAGATGAAGAAGCAAAAATAACTCTTTTAACTTTGTTATCACGAGCCGCCAATAAAACATTCAAAGTGCCTTCAATATTGGTTTTATTGCATTGTTCTGGGCTTTGCACCGAGAAAAAAACTCCGGGCAAGGCCGCCAAATGAAAAATAAAATCAATGCCTTTGAAACTTTCTTTCAAAAAATCAAGCTCGCGAATATCGCCTTCAATAAATTGTATTTTCTTTTCAATTTTTTGAAGATTGCCCAATCTACCAGTGGCTAAATTATCCAAAACAACCACTTCCTGGCCTTGCTCCACTAATTTTTCGGCTAAGTTAGACCCAATAAAACCAGCGCCCCCAGTTATTAAAATTTTTGCCATATTATAGATAAAAGCTTATAATTTATGTTATTATAGTGATAAATAACCTTAGGGTCAATGAAAAAAATCCTTTATTTAATTACCTCATCAGAATACGGCGGAGCGCAAAAATATGTGCGCGATTTGGCTGTTAATTTACCGCCAACCAACTACCAAGCCATCGTGGCAGCTGGCCAAGGCGATGGCGAGCTATTGAATCAACTAGCTGATTTTCCAGCTGTTAAAACTGTTAAAATTTTCAATCTAAAAAGATTGCCCAATCCCCTCACTGCCCAAAAATGCCTCAAAGAAATTGTCCAATTATTATTGCAAGAAAAGCCAGATGTTCTGCACCTCAATAGCTCAATGGCCGGGTTTTTGGGCAGTTGGGCTGCTAAAATCTATCAGAAAAAAACCAAAGCAAACTTAAAAGTTGTCTACACTGTTCACGGCTGGGTTTTTCTTGAACCGGGGTTTGGTAAATCGCTAATTTATTTTTTAGTGGAAAAAATTTCCGCTAAATATAAAGACTTATTTATTGTTTTATCAGAACGCGATCTACAAATTGGCTTAAGAAAAAAAATCGCTCCAAAGAATAAATTTGTTAAAATTTATAATGGTCTTAATTGCCAATCAATTAACTTCTTAACAAAAGAACAAGCTCGCCAGCAAATATTACCGCCAGCCGATAGCGAAACCACTAAGCCAGTGATTAGCACCATCGCTAACTTTTATGCCACCAAAGGGCTAACCTATCTCCTTGAGGCGGCTAGCATTCTGCGCCAGCGCGACCAAAATTTCTTTTTAGTGATTATCGGCGATGGCCCACAAAGAAAAAAATTAGAAAAGCTAATAGTAAAATTAAATTTGGCTGACTATGTTTTTCTAGCTGGTAGGATACCCCAAGCCAGTAAATATCTTAAGGCCTTTGATATTTTTGTTTTACCATCAGTCAAAGAAGGCTTTCCTTTTGTTATTTTAGAGGCTATGGCCGCCCAGAGGCCAATTATCGCCACCACGGTTGGAGCTATTCCTGAAATAATTGAAAACAATCAATCAGGCATTTTAGTTAAACCAAAATCATCAACCGCTTTAGCAAGCGTCATTGAAAATTTGCTTAATAATTCCGAGCAACAAAAAAGTTTGGCGGAAAACGCCAAACAACAACTAGAAAAATTTTCGCTTAACCAAATGCTCGACCAGACCTACTCATTATACTAAATTCGCTGTCGAAGTCCGACTTCGACAGCGAATTAAACCATCGGCTCGGCCTCTTGAGCCACTTGGCCGACCGAATCGCCTTCACCGCCTTTCTTGCCCGAAATGGCGGTTTTTTCTTGAGCGGATCTTAAAATACTGTTTTCTTCTTCAGCGATCAAGCGCTTGGCTTCGCCAGCCGAGATAGTATATTTTTCGCGTGATCGTTTAATAATTTGCTCCCTAAAAGAAATATGAGGGGCTGGTAAAATTTTCAAGGTTTCAGCTGAAAATGGATCATAAACTTCACCATCAATGGTCATCTTGATATAAAACTCCTGCATACCCAAATTAATCATATCTTTGGTATCAAACACCGGCGCCATTTCTGGCTTTAGTTTAACTGCGTCTTCCCCACCCACTCGAAAAATCACAATTGAGCCAACATTGCCCAACACTGCCCCCTGCACTTTAGCTAAGAGCTGGCTCATATACTGATGAGCCATCGTTAAACAAAGGCCATATTTTCTAGCTTCCGACAAAAGGTTTTCAAATGTTTCGGTAACCAAGTTATGAAACTCATCAATGTAAAGATAAAAATCCAAACGGTCTTTTTCTGGAATACTGGCTCGGGCCATACCAGCTTGCTTTAACTTAGTGATAAACATTGAGCCAAAAAAGCTGGCATTTTCCTCGCCCAGCCGACCCTTGGAAAGATTGATAAAAACTATTTTTTGGCGGTTCATTAAATCAGCCAAATCAATTTTATTGGTTTGCTGGCCAAAGATATTGCGCAACATCGGATCAGACAAAAACTGCCCCAGCTTATTAACCAACGGAATAATCGCGTCAGTGTCAAACTTTTCCGACCAGTCGGCAAACTCAATCGCCCAAAATCGTCGCACCATATCATCTTCGATATAGTCAACCACATGCTGGCGGTAATTGCGATCAGTGAGCATAGAAATCATCCCCCGCATAGTGGCGTGCGGATAATCAAGCAAGGCCAAGCAAGTAAAACGAAAAACATGCTCTAAACGGGGCGTCCAGTTGGCGCCGAATTGTTTTTCCAAAACTTCAATCAGGCCTTGAGCCAGCTGATGCTTAAAGCCCGGGTCAATATTAGCCAATGGATTAAAAGAAGCCGGATACTCGGCATCCGAAGGGTCAATAATCACCACATCATCAATGCGATCTTCAGGCACAAAATCAAGCATTGCTTCAATCACATCGCCGTGCGGGTCAATTAAACAGCAGCCATGACCATAAGCAATATCTTGGCGTAAAAGCAACTCCAAAAACTTTGACTTGCCCACTCCGCTCTTGCCAATAACATACATGTGCCTCCTGCGGTCAGCTCTTTTAATACCAAAAATAAAGCGCTTTTCCTCTAAAGCAGCTACATAATTAGTGCGCCCAAAATAAGAAACATCAGCCGGATCAATCTTGCCATAAATGGGCAACTCGGGTGGCGGTGGAGCGTATTTAATTATTTGTAATCGTGAACCTCTTGGCATATTATTTTTACATTATAACACAAAACCCAGCCAAGGAAGGAGTTTAACTCCTTCCTAAATTTCTATACTACTTCTTTGAGGTAGCAGGTTTCGCAATAGACCTTGTATTTTTTGGCCGGGTCCCAGCTGGAACACATTTCTTGACCACAGTTTGAGCAAGGATATTGCCATAAGCGCCAGTGGCGACGTGACACAAAGCGATTTTTCATTCTTTGCAGTGGGTGGATAGTTGGCAAGGGCAAATTTTTCTTGCGATAAAATTCTAGCTCAAATGGCATAATACGAAAAGGCTTGTTTGTTTGCTGGCAAATAATTACCACATTCAAAATATCATTAGAAACAGCAGAAATGTCATCGGGCACTTGTTCTGATTTTAATGCTTGAAATTTGGTTAGGTCAATGTCACTTTTTACCTCTTCTTGCCAATGCCAATTATTTTTGATAATTTCCTCCCTAGCTAAGGGAAACTCAATTTGAGCATCAGAATCTTGATAAGCAAAAGGGCTCATTGAAAGTGAAAAAAATTCGCCGTATTCTCCCTGTTGTAACATCTGCGTTTTGATCTTATCAACTACTTGCCAATATTCTTTCTCACTATATTGCTTATTGAAAATACAAAACTTTTTATTTTTTAAGCCAAAACAGCCAAAACAATATTCGCAATCGCCACACTCATAGCAATATTCGCAATCTAAATTATTACCTCGCATCCTAATAGAAAATTTAATCTTGCTGCTTCTACTCAATCCTCCTGATTCATAGCAAAGTGAAAGATTCGAGCCACCAGAAATGTCCATAGAGTTGCTAATTTTATCAGCAGAAACTATATATCTCAAATTTTCGCTAGGCCCGCCGATGATACCGAAACAAGAAAAACAATTACGACAATTTCTTAGAAGATCACCGAAAGATCGTTCAATATTAATGTTATATACTCCCCTCTTGATAGCTTGTTGCGATATTTCAGCAAATTGTGCTTGACATTTTCGCAGAACTAGACGACTACCCAAATTAATTTCTTTAATTTTCTGTTCATAATTTTCCTTGCTTAACGGCTGGTTAAAAAAATAATATTTTTTGTTCCTTAAATTAGCGCAGCCAAAACAATGCTGGCAATTACGACAATCAAAAAGAAAAAAGCAATCCAGGCAATTTTGGCATTCATAGCAAGAAAAACAATTGAAACAATGGAACAAGTAAACGCTATCATAACAATTATGAGACGATTTTACTTGCAATGCATCTATACAATCTTGCGAGTCATAGCTGGCTGATGAGTAGTAGAGATTCTCACAACGAATTGGGCTAGCTGAAAAATAGCAATTTTTAGGAGAAATTCCCGAAACGACATAATCACTATTGACGCCTTTGGGGTCTTTATAAAGGGATAAATTAGGAACAGCTAAAATAAACTCACACCATTGGCCAAAAAACTTTTTCTCAAAATTATATTCCCAGCCATAATCCAAGGGATCCCATTTATCTGAATACCAATAGTCATAATCATAAATTTTTATAGGATTGGTTTGCGAATAAAAAGAAATCACTTTTTCGTTATGCCCCGGAGCCGAGCAAGTTTTTTTATAAAAAGTCGGTAAAAAGTTTATTCGGTATCCTAGTCGCCGTTGCAAGCGACAAGTCGGACACAAAGTTGGCGGGGGCACCTTAGATATTTTGTAAAACTCAATGTCTTCTTGGAAAATATCAAAAACCGCCCCGCATTGGGGGCATTTCCGCTGATGAGGCTTGAGAGAAGCTAAAATATCATTAATTAGCTTGTCAAAAATAGGAGTAAGCATAGGCAAAATGTCTAAATCCTAATGACTAATGACTAATTTTTGACATTGGGTATTTTATTAGACATTAGACATTTTCATTTCCGTTTCTCCATGGCTTTTTCTTCGTCAACCCAATCTTCGTCGTCGTCCTTGGGCTTGATTATTGAATCACCCAATAAATGACGCAGCTCTTCTAAGTCAACTTTTTTCTTTTGATTTTTCCTGACAAGCTGAGGCTCTCGCTTCATAGCCTCTTCCAAAGAAATGGCGGGTGGGGTTTCTTTGCTTCTCAATGAGGTTTCTTGAAACATAGATTTTCTCTCGATGGCTGGCCCGGCTTTGGGAGAGAACTCTATGCCCATTTCTTCTAAAGCGGAAAATTGTTCGGACTTGTTTCTCCCGCCCCTACTCGCGTTGTTATTAGCAGAGGCAGAGATCTCTTTTTCTTTGTCGGCTTTCTTGAAACAGGATTTGCAATAAACCGGCCGCACTCCGTCGGGCGGAAAAGTAAGCTTGGTCCACTTGCCACAAGTAGTGCACTTGGCGTCATAAAGCCCGGCTGGGCTAGCTGTGGGACTAGTCATGTGGCTAGCTATTGAGCTGCTACCACTAGGGGCAACATTAAGCATCCCCGACCAAGAAGCAATTTGTTGTTCAACTTCGGTTCTGGGTTGAGCATATTGCTCGCGAGATCGTTGAATAATCTTTTGACGATTTTTAATGTTTTCCGATAATTCCAGAGGCGGTAAAGTGCCAGCCGAAAATGGCCGACTGGTCACCCCATCAATCATTAATCGTAAATAAATATGGTAATTGGGCATATTAACAATATCCTGAATGGTAAACTCGGGAGTAAATTCTTTTTCTAAAAATTCAGCGTCTTCCGCCCCGACTCTAAAAGAAATTAATGTGCCCACATTGCCAAAAACCGCATCTCGGACTTTAGTGATACGATCAGTTACTAATTGGCCAATATACTGATGAGCCAAAATTAAATTTAAGCGGTATTTTCTAGCTTCTGACAGAATAGCGGCAAAAGATTCAGTAGCGAAATTTTGAAATTCATCTACATATAAGAAAAAATCCTGTCGCTGCTCTTCGGGAATTCGGACTCTTTCCATGGCCGCCAATTGAATTTTAGTAATAAGCATAGCGCCCAACAATGAAGAATTGTCCTCGCCTACTCTACCCTTGGAAACATTAACCAGCAAAATTTTACGGCTATCCATTATCTTGGCCAGATCAATGCTACTTTTCTCTTGGCCCACAATATTTCTCACTAGAGAAACATTCAAAAACTGGCCTACCTCATTTTGAATGGGAGCTATGGCTTCATTTCTATATTGATCCCTCCACTCTTCGTATTCATTAACCCAAAAAGCTTTGACCACCGGGTCTTGTAAATTATTAACAATAGTTTGGCGATAGTCGCGGTCAGTTAAAATACGCAAAATACCCAACAAGGTGGTGCCTGGAGTGTCCAACAAAGCCAAAATGCAATTGGTTAAAATATACTCCATTCTGGCTGACCAAACATTAGCCCAAATTTTAGTAAAAACACCGATTATGCCCGAAGCAACTAAATGCTTATATTTGGTATCAGGCACTTCTAAGATATTAAAACTAATCGGAAAATCCAAATCAGCCGGATTAAAATAAACCACATCATCGATCCGTTCTATGGGAATATGGTCTAAAACTTCTTCCACAAATTCGCCGTGGGGATCAATAATGGCCAAGCCCTCGCCCCGAGCGATATCTTGCAAAGCCATATTTTTCAGCAAAGCTGTTTTGCCCACGCCAGTTTTACCAATCACATACATATGTTGGCGACGGTCTTTACGCTTGATGCCAAACTTTTGCGTGCCTTGACGAAAATCAGTTTGCCCAAAAAATGTTATATCATTAGCTGGTTCCATATTATTTAGACAAGCTTTTAATTTTAGCCAAAGTAGCCAAGCCCACTCGGCCAGTGGGAGCAGTCAAACCCAAGGGGGTCAAAATTTCGCTGGCGTATTTAGCTTGAAAGCGAATTACAGCTTGTTGGGTTAAAGAGCCATAAAAACCAGAGACTGCGCCTGATGGATAAATATCGCTACCCTGAGCAGCTAAAAATGCTTGTAAACATTTAATATTGTCGCCTTTATCTCCCAAGGCCATAGACTTATCAAAACTAATTTGACAAGTTATTTTTAAAGCCTGTTGATTATTTAGCTTTTCTAAAAGCGCTTTTACTTGAGCTATTTTTTGCAATAACTCGTTTAATTGCTTTTGCAATTGTTCAACGCGCGTGGCTTCATCTTGACTGGAAAAATTTTGCAGGTTAATGGATAAATTATAAACAGGTGAAAAATCCTCTGGCGGGGTTAACGGCCATAAAATTGTTGGGATTAAAGTGAGCGAAGCGTAATCGCTACTAAAATTATCAAAAATAATTTCAGCTTGGTTATTAACATTAAGTGGCAAATTTTCTACCCAACAAGCGCCAGTTTGCGCGCATAGAACATAAAACACTTTTAAGGCAACTCCCGCTTCAACCGCTAATTTTAAGTCAAGCTTGCCTTGCCCGCCCATAATGCGATACCAATAGCCAGCCCAAGGTTTTTCCTGATACACCAAGCCCAATTTAGTTAGCGAGGCGCTAGGAGCCAAAATAAAAAACGGCGCCACTTTTACAGCTTTAAGTTCTGGCCTGGTAAAGCAATAATCCATTCCTAAAGAGCAATCATTAAGATAAATAGCCAACGACCAATCGCTAAAAATTTGGCTGAATGTTTTGCTATAACCATATTTTCTTAAAAAACTATTCAAAGAATCAACGCCAACTAGGTTTGTTTTTAACGACTCAGCCAAAATATCTACGCCATATCTTTCTACTAAATAATAAGTAAAAATATCTAAAGCCCCATAGTCGCCTTCAGTGTTGAGCCATTCCATAATAGGGTCGCGAGAATTATTAATAAAACCCTTTACTCTTTGCTCCAAATAACTTCCTTGATAAACATCATTGTAGCCCAAAATAGTCGGAGCGTAATCGGCCCGAGCCTCATTCAGCCAAACATCTTCTGTTATGCCACGCAAGCGATCTTTTTGATTATAAGTGATTAAATGGCTAAACTCGTGAGCCAAATAACTTTTAATCAAATTAGATGATAGCCCGTTAGCGTTAAGAAAAAGCATCTCTCGTTCATTGGAATCAGCCGATTGAATTTGCGGAGATTCATCTTGAGTTCTAAAATAACCAGCCGCTCCTTTTTTGATATCGTGCAAAAGAATAGTTAGTTTATTGTCATTATCAATACCCGGCCTCCACTCCGAGCCATAAGCAGTAGTGAGCCTAGGATAGATAGTATTATCAAATTCATTGGCCAGCTTTTGTAAATCATTATCAACGGCTGTTTTCTGTTGAGCGGTTAAACTGTTATACCAGCTGTCTTCCACATAGAAATATCCGTTATTGGCGACTATTTTCAAAGATGCGGTTACTTGAGAGCGATCTTGGTCATCAAATGATTTATCTACAAAAAAAACATGGCTTTGCCCCAAGGAATCGGCTTTAACAGAAAACAACGGCATAGCCAAAGCCGCTAACAAAAAACCAGCCAACAAAAATTTTCTGCTCGTTGAAAACATTTTTTTATTTTACCCTTTCGCCAAGCTCAAAGCAAGCGCAAAAAAACAGGAAGGAGCTTCCCTCCTTCCTGAATATTAAAACTACGCCATGGCAAGATCGGAGCAGATCTTTCATTTTTAGCTAACGATCAATTTTTCTTCAATAATATTGCCTCTGATGTCATGCAAAATCAAACCCTCCACAAAACCCTGCTCGCTTAAAATATGAGGTAAAATTCTTCTGATAAAACCAATCAATTCATACGAGAAAATATCAGCCATAGGCACCCAGCTCAATTCGCCCTCAACGCAATCAATTATCTTTCCGTCAAACTTATCTGTAGTATAAACAAACAAAACCCAAGAGGATGCGCTTCCGTCTAAAATTGTTTTAATAACCCCTCTTAATTTAACATCGCTGATGTTTAGGCCAGTTTCCTCCTTGGCTTCTCGCGCGCAAGATTCGCCAATACTCTCTCCAAAATCTGTTTTACCACCAACGCCAGTATACATATTCTGCATTGGCTCTTTTGCTCTTTTTAACAACAATACTTTATCATTGACAGAATCCTTGATAAAACACACATTGCCAATTGTTATTTTCTGCTCCATATTATATTAATTTCTTGGCAATTCTCGACTTTTGTAAATAACCCTACGGCAAAGACTGCAGAGTGAATCAATTATTTAATCTTAACATTTTCAAACCATTGTCTGCAATCACCCCGATATTCGTCTGTAAAACAAAAACCAGCGCAAGCTGGTTTTGAAATTAAAATAGTGTTTTTTGAATTAGTCAATAAATTTTATTGATTTTATCGCTTCTTCCATTATTTTTATGTGACTTTCCCTTTCTTCTATGCTGTCATTGTAGTAAGGAGCAGATGTGAAAAAATTATAAACATTGTTCCCGTCCTCAAAAAATGCTTCCTCAACTGGTAATTCCATGTCCAGAGAATTCGGCCAAGCCTCATTTTTCTTTGCGGTAAGATACAGGGTTACCTTTCTGTCCTTATTTATCCAATATTCAGTTTTCTCAACAAAACCATTCTTAAACGCTTGTTCAAGATTTTTGGCTTCTTCTCTTGAAGAAGATCCCTGCCCTTCCTTATCTTTTAATGGTGCTTTGATAGGCGCTATAACTATAGAAAAATAATATCTTATGCCACCAGAACCTGGCTCGCCTTTCAGAATAGCGTCAGTAAAAATACCAAGATTGTCTTGAATAGTTCTATCTACTAATGAAATGATGTCACCATCTGAAAGCGATGATTTATACTCTAAAATACATCTACCGCTCGGCACTGCCATCGAGAATCCATATTTTTTATTGAAATATTTCGGGCCAGGGATAATAGCGTAAATATCTTTTTCTACTTGGTTACTCAAGGCGATGTTAAGATCGCTTTGAAATTTAGCTTCTGTTGTTTGTTCTTTGCCCTTGTAATGGAAATAAAAAACTATCGTCCAAGCAACCGAAATTAAAATCAGGGCGATTATGACGCACAAAGCATATTTGGTTAGTATTTTAGAGATTTTTTTGAGCATAAGTTGAAATGTCCGAGCCCTATTTAAAATCATTCTGATAGGGCTCGGTTTATTCAAGGAGAAAATTTGTTATTTAGAATCAGAGAATCTGATAGACCGTCCAAGCGACAACATATTTTTGCCACTGCGCTAAACTGAAAGGGTGCGATCTGACAATGGAGTCATTGTTAAAATTGGAGTCATACCATTGCATGCTTGTGGAGCTTACAGACTGAATTATGGCTGTATGCGGACCATTATTGCAACAATTCCAATACTTGGCAACATCTGGCCTCCACCTCAACTGGATAATCTGTCCCGACTTCAGAGAAGACGGAAAGCTGGTTATGCAAGAATTTGGGGTATATAACTGCCACACCACTTTCGCATTGCCAGCAGGATTCCACTGGGCATTATAATAATACAAATTGCACAGTTCGGTGGGGCCGATTGTCCGACCACTCACAGCTTGTGGTATCAAAGCTGTTACCCAAGGTTTGCATTGACCTTTTAACTTGCCTACATCTTTCGCCGCCGCTGCCAATATCAGCGAGTTGATTTGCGCTTCGGTGTAAACTGGTGGCGCTAACATTGCCTGCCCAGCATTGCTTTCGGATATGGTCGGCGTATTCGTGTCCGAGCCACATCCAACCATTAAAATCATTAACAAGATAGCGATAACTGAAAGACAGATGTAATTTTTCACTTTTAGCCTCCTGTGGTAATAATACCACTATATTCTTTCTCCTTGAATAGATAATAAAAGCTACCTTTAGATTAGCAAAAAAAACGCACGCCGTCAAGATTCAATCCGTCTCCAGCAATCGCTACTTCGCCCCCAACTCAACGAAAAACGAACTGCCTTGGCCCGAGCCCAATGATTCGGCCCAAATTTTGCCCTCATGCGCCTTGATAATGCTGGCTGCAATGTAAAGCCCAATGCCTCGGCCCAAAGCATACACTTTTTTGGCTTCTTTGCCTCGCTCGAATTGACGGCCAAAAACATTTTTTACTTCTTCCGCGCTCATACCAATGCCCGTGTCGGCAACTTTAACAAGCGCAAAATTCTTTTTAGCCTTAGTCGCAACCTGTAATTCAACTTTTACTCCGCCCTTTTCTGTGTATTTAACTGCGTTGTCAATTAAATTATATAAAGCCTCTCTAAGCTTGACTGGATCAGCCATTATTAAAAGCGAGGGCTCTGGGGGCAAAGTTAGCGTTAGGTAAACGCCCTTTTTGTCGGCCTCGGGCTGAATCTCAACAATAACATCTTTCAACATATCAGTAATAGAAGTTTCTTTGATATCTAAAATACCCTTGCCCAATTGCAATTTAGAAATGTCTAAAAATTCGTTGACCAGCTTAATCAGCCGATTGGTTGAATCAAAGCAAGAAGCAATCTTGTCTTTCAAGACATCATTGACCTCGCCAAAATCGCCCTCCAAAGACATTGACAGGTAACCCTTCAAAGCAGTCAGGGGCGTTCGCAAATGGTGTTGGGTGGCCATAATGAATTGGCTTTTGGCCTCATCTATGCGCTGAAGCTCTTCCTTGGCTTTTTTCTCTATGCCATAGGCCGTCTCTACCCTTTCTTTGGCTTTAGCCAACTCCTTAGCGTCTTTATCTAATTGTTCTTTCTGTTTGATTTCCGTTCTAATACCTTTGACCAAAAACCAACCAAAAAATGTAATTAAGACAAAAGCAATGGCTGTTAAAATCCTGTTAGTTGGATTTTGGATAAAAAGAAATTGCGAACCGATCAGAACTATCAGCGCGCCAATCAGAGCTTGAGCACCAAGGAGTTTAATGTTGAAAGTTTCAAACTTAATAATGGTATAAATTAGCAATCCTAAAAAAATAACCATTCCTATTGGACCCACAAGATTTATTTCATAAACTTTGAAGACCTCTCCAAAAATATTAGAAGCAGCGAGCACGAAAAGGAAAGAGGAAACGCCAATTATTGATAATAAAATTTGGTTCCTGAATTTTCCTATAGTAGCCCTATATTTTTTTATTCCCCAAAAAATTAAAAACAAAGTTGATAATATTTGGAAAACATATAAGTAATACCACATATAACCAATTTTCCCTTCGCAATTGTTTAAATCGAAATAAGATATATTAAAGCTTGAAGGTAAGAAAAAAATTATAGGTAAAAACAATACTGATAATATAATTCTTATGTTAAGTGGTATTGGTTTGCTTTGTAGAAAACAATAAAAAAAGTTTATAGTAAAAAACCAAATAAAAACTTGAAAAAATGGGGCTAGCGACCATGCATACGCTACCAAAGCCACCGGGGCAGCTATCCATTGGATAATCTCATTTAGAAGAAATAAAGAAAATGCGATTGAAATATAAAGCAAATTTTTTCCATGAATTGAATGTTTGCTTTTATAATACACGAAAAAACCGAAAAATAATGAAACAACGATAATCGGTATGTAGGAATAAAAGAGAAGGTGCGGAGCAACACTTAAATCAAATAGTTTCAAAAATGTTGGTGATGAGTCAGGACAAATTAATAACATAACTTTAAACTTTTTTGTTTTTTATTAAACAATTCCCAATCATATAATAACATAATTGAGCGGCGGCAAACTGCGTGAGCTCATCATTGTCTCTCGGAGCGACTTCAACAATATCAAATCCTATAATGTCTTTTTTCTTAATTAATTCTGACAAAAGTTTAATAGCGTAATACCATTCTAACCCGCCTGGCACTGGCGTTCCCGTCGCTGGCATATGGGCTGGGTCTATCCCATCAATATCCAAAGTAATATAGACTTTTCTTGTTTTGATGCTCTTGATTATTTCTTCTATTGTTGGAATATTTTTTCTCCATTCAAAAACTTGTATCCTATTACTTTTCTGAAAAAAATCGTACTCCTCCTTAGCGTATGATCGAATACCCGCTTGCACTATATTAAAATCCATTTCAGAAGCTCTCCTCATCACGCAAGAATGCGCGAACTTGCTTACATAAGATTGGTCTGGATTAGCGTTAGCATCATTATCTCTTAGGTCGCAATGAGCGTCTATTTGAAAAACAGTAATATCTTCAGAATCATATTTTTTTGAAATTGCTTGAAAAACTCCAGATGAAACAGAGTGATCACCGCCCAACAATATTAAAAGTCTTTTGTCATTAATTAGTTTTAAATAATCATTTTTTATTTTTTTCACCATTTGCTCGGGAAGCATTTTGTTTGAAATACCTAAATCTTTGTGAGCTATTTTATAAACATGGTTAGTTTCCATTAGATTATATCTATCAAAAAATTCAATGTCTTGATGAAGACATTTAACAATCATATTCCCTCCTTTACTCGCCCCTTTCCCAAGGGAAGATGTTCTGTCGTATCCAGCAGTCAAAATCAAACAATCAGCGTCTTTTATGTTTTTACAATTGATAATAGATTCAATCATAGATATTAAATTTCTTAAATTTTATATCCACCCCCATTTTTTGATTCTAACATTTTTAATGCCTTACCTACAATAAACAGCCTGCAAAATTTTGAGCAATCAAAAAACCGCCCTTGCGAAACTCCTAAACAATTTAAAAATTTCACGAAAACGGCCTGGCTTTGGCAAAAATTATAAAAATCATTAAGGGCTTTGAGGGTTCCAGATAGTTTGATAGCTTGACGGCGATTTATAGGGATAATTTGACTCGTCACATTTCTCATATATTTCCATGGGAACACCATTATCTATCATCAGATTACAAGGAGGATACTCTTGCCCCGCAAAAATGATTTTCATTTTCTCTCTTGCCATCTCTCCAATTATAAAATATCCGCTTAACCGACCATGAACGCTAAGATAAACGAAACTCCCTATTCTCTTTTCAGGAACTACTACGGTGTCGTAGTTTCCTAGCACCTTCAAGTAGGGAACTTGCTCCTGATATGCTTTGTTAAATTGGTTAGAACAGCTAATGAAGTAAAGAAAGTAATAGCCGCTTTCTTTTTGGTTTGGCTTATCAGTTTGAGCGCCGCCATTGCTAGTATTTAGAGCGCATCTTAATTCGCCTTTTTGGAAAGATATAACATAATCGAAAAGGCTGTCATCATCTTCTGTTTTAGATGTATTGGTTGCGTTTAGCTGAAAACCGTTATTTTCAAATGTATCAAAAATAAATTTATTTAAGGTTTGGGATAACGGATGTTTGGGACCTGCGGGTTGATATTCTCCAGTGCGCTGATCTTGAACGCTTATAACTGGAATGTTTAATGAAGCTACCACTGCATTTTCATCAAGTATGTTCCACCCGTCATCGCTTATCCACCATTGCCAATACTTTTTTGCCGGAGCAAATTGAAGCGGTGAATAAAGATTGACAGCATGAGAAATCTCTTCAATAATTACCCCGGGGTTATCTTTAGTAAAAACAGGAATTTTTAATTTGCTTATTTTTTCAATAGCTTCATTAACAAGATTCTTATTTTTTATTAACTCTATACCCAGATATTGGTTATTTTCAGTTTCAGCTTTCTGCGCTTTTTTTGAATTCCAAAAAAGCAAAACTGCGCTAACTATAAAAATAAAAATTAACAAAAGTCCTATAATATTTATTATTTTTTTACGTTTTAACTTCTGCATGAATTCTAGTAAATTTTGATATGCCAACTCCTATTGTCGCAATAGGAGTTGGTTTTATTCAAGGAGAAGAAATAATTTTTTAGTTTTAGTAACTTTTGACTTGGTAAACCGTCCAAGCTCCCGCTATTTGTTGCCATCGGGCTATAGATGTTGTCCATAATCTAACCGCAGGTCCAGCATTGGCTTCATAATACGAGATTGATGTTGGCGAAACCGATTGCAAGATGATGGTATGAGGCCCGCCATTCATGTAGGTTGATTGCCATTGGATTTGCATAATCTGACCTGGCTTCAATGCTGTTGAAAAACTTGGAACGCAAGCAAATTTGACTTGCCAAATAATTCTAGCAAAGGTGCTTGACGCCCATGTGTAGTAACTATCCATTGCTGGGAGAGATATCTTCGTTGAAGAATACACAATGTTATTAACCCAAACCTTACATTGCCCAGCTTTTGTGTTGCCTACATCTTTTGCCGCCGCCGCCAATATTAACGAATTGATTTGCGCTTCACTATAACAAACATTAGGAGCAAGCATTGCCTGCCCGTCATTACTTTCAGATACGGTCGGCGTATTCGTATCCGAACCGCACCCTATCATTAGAACCATTGACAAAATAGCAAAAAGATAAATGCAATTTTTTACTTTCACTTTAATCCTCCTGTGGCAATAATGCCACTATATTCTTTCTCCTTGAATTATAAAAGCTACTTTAAGGTTAGCAAAAAAAAAACGTATGCTGTCAAGCGCTGTATAGCTTTTCCTATTTACTCTATCCACCCCCATTTTTTCAGCAATTTTTGGTCGGTGGCTATAAATTGAGCACCGATATCTGTGCGGTAAAACATTTTTGGAATGACTATTTTATCAATTAAATTATACGCTTGTTTTCTAGCTTTTTGAAGCGTGCTACCAAACCCAGTAACATAAAGAATATAGCCATTGCTTCCCGCAACGCAGTATTGTTCTTTGTTGCCATTTTCTTTTAATGAGACTTCCTCAAAATGAATTCTATCCCATTCTTTTCTGGAAAGTTTCTTTTTAAATAAAACTTTGACATCTTTTGAATAAAACTTGCTTGAAATAGCTTTATATGGAAATGGCGGGATAGAAACTGACACAACAATGCCGTATCCCTTTTTATACTTCAGGTTATAATTATCGCCTTTGGCTATGGCCATTAAAAAATCTTTCCATGGCGATAATTGTATTTCTGTTTGCAAATGAGTTGATGGGCAACCAAGGCGCGCTGTTGCTTCAAGCGGATAGAGATTTTTTTTATTGACAATGCAATTTATGTCAATATCTCCCTTAAAATTTATTTTTTCTAAAAATGGCTTCAGCTTTGCTAAAGTTGTTTGAAAGAGCTTATTTTTTTCGTTATTTTCATACCAAATAACAGTGCCCATTTCGCCTGTTTGCGGGCCAATTCCACCATTAAACAATGCCTTGTGCTCAATATTAATTTCAATCGGACCCGCCCAATCCTTTCCATTAAAATACCTAGCCACGCCTATTTCTATACCATAAACCTTTTTCTGCAAACTCACCGATATATCCTCTTCTAGATGCTTATCATAACTTTCAAGCATGCTAATTGAATCGCTCCCGTCATTCATTACTCCAACATAATTAAGCGCGCTTTCATGGCCGTTCTGTTTTATAACCCAGGCGCCTTTATGGTTTTTAATATAATTTATGGCTGACTTAATATTGTCAAAATTGAAAGTGTCAGGGATTTTTATACCATAATCACGAAAAATTTTCTGCCCAAACTCTCTGTCTTTTTCTAATCTGTCTCCTTCTTCACAGCCCCCAAACACATTGTAGCCGTCTTTTCTTAAGTTATCCTGAATTTTCCCATAGCCCACATCATCAAAAACAATCAAGCCTGTTTTACCAACCCAATCAAGCTCTTTTCGCCAATTATCGGTCTTTTCCACCATGCCATCAAAGCAATCCTTCCTACTTTTATCTTCTATGTATAACTTAACTTCACAGCCCTCCTGTTTCAAACGATATGCCAAGTCGCCCGCGATAAGTTCTCCTGAAATAAATAGGACTTTCATAAATTTATTCATCTAAGTCATTATGTAGACCCCAGCCACCATAATAATAGTAGCTATAACCTTAACCCAAACTCCGTTTAATTGTTCTTGGTATATTTTTTTGATAACTTGCTTATCTTTTTTGAGAATGAGAATATAAGTAAAGCCAAATAAAATCAGCGCGCTAAACAAAAGTATAAAAACTGGCACAAAGGTTTCTACAGCAGCCACAAAAGACACCGATGGGGCCGCATTAATAGCGGCCTGCGAAGCGAAATTGCCTAAAGCCGAAAGCCCCTCCAGTATTAGAAGTATTTTTAAATATTTTTTAATTAAAGGCAGGGGGTTTCTTTTGCCAACAATCGCAAAAAATAAACCAGCCAAAAAAGCTCCAATAGAAAAAAACAAAAGCCCAACCAAAAAACCTTGGTTGCCCAAACCCCTAGCGGCCAAATCAGAATAAACTTTTTCTTCAAAAACCATACTCAAAGAAAGAAAAATCACCGCCCCCAACATGAGCCAAATATAACGACTAGAAATTTTAGCTTTCAACCCCTTGCTTAAAGAAAGCATGGCAGCCCCCAAAAGTATTACCACCATACCTAAATATTGGTAAAAAGATAATATTTCGCCCCAAAAAAGAAAAGAAAAAACTGGCACAGCCACAATGGTTAAGCTCCAAATAATTTGCAAGAGCGATACATCATTATGGCTAAACAAGGTTTTGAAGTAAAAATAAAAAGACGAGGCAAACAAAAATCCGCCAACCAAGGCAGTAAATAAAATCGGATCTACCCAAAATGAATTCCCGCCACCGCCCAAGTTAATAAATTGGCCCATGTCAATTTTTAAAAAGAAAATAAGTACCGTCCAAGGCAAAATCTGAAAAAGCCCGGCAATAATGGTGCCGTCTAATTCGTCTTGATAAACCTTACCGACGAAATAAACATCAATGAGGTTGACTAAAGCCCAAGACATTGGAGCGGCAAAAGCGAGTATTAGCCAGTGGCTTTGTAAAAAATTAAGTATAGTAATCAAAAAATCCATACTTTTTAATCAAAAAAAGAGCGCCTTGGCGCTCTTTGAAGTTTGGTTATTGAAATGTTGCGGGATTAGTGCACTCCACTCCCTCGGGTTTGGTGGTTTCGTCACAAAATACCTCCTGGCAGTCCTCGCCTACCTGGCAAGCCAAGGCCGGACAATCAGGAGAATCTACCTCGCATAGCGGAATGTCGCGCGCTTTTTTCTTCACTAATTTGTAATAGCTAGTCCCTTCGCCCGAATCAGATTCAATCATAAAGCACTTCTCTTGTTGGGGGTCGCACGCCGCCTCAGCTTTAATATAATAATCTTTCAAAATAAAGTATTTATAAAAAGATAGGCCCGTGGCTACCAAAACAAGGAAGAAGAAAACTACAAAAAATATCTTTGACTTCTTGTCCATATTATTTTACCTTACTACATCTTTAATTATTTTACCACAACCACCCCAATCTTTGCAAAACAAAAAACCAGCATAAGTTGGTCTTGTATTGCGTTATGCATAAATTTGCTTTTTATTTTTTTCTACTCTAAAATAAACAAATTGATTTTTCTTATGCATAAAAAAGCTACTATTATTTTAAGAAATCGCTCCTGTTATCGGGGGTATTTTTTTGGGCATAGTCAGGGGGCCGAGGGCGAATTAGTTTTTAACACGGGTATGGTGGGGTATCCCGAAACCATCACCGACCCGTCTTATAAAGGACAGATTTTAGTTTTGACCTATCCTTTAATCGGCAACTATGGAGCTCCCGATAAAAAAACTTGGGAGTCAGATAAAATTCAAATCTCTGGGTTGATTGTTGATAATTACTCTTTTCAATACAGTCACTATGGCGCTCAAAAATCTTTGGACCAATGGCTCAAAGAAGAAAAAATACCCGGAGTTTTCGGCGTTGACACCCGAGCCCTCACTAAAGAGTTAAGAATAACCGGTTGTATGCTTTCCAAAATAGTTCCCGACCAATCCCCTATCTCCAAATCAATTGGAGATTTTTTTGACCCAAATGAAACTGACCTAGCTGGACAAGTATCTATTAAAAAAACAGAAGTTTATTTAAGAGGCAAGAAGACCGTGCTGTTAATTGACTGTGGCTTGAAGCTAAGCATCTTGCGAGCCTTACTTGATAGGGACATTTCGGTGATTAGGACACCATACAATGTTGTCCTATCAGAAATAAAAACACGGTTTGATGGAGTAGTCATTTCTAATGGGCCGGGCGATCCCAAGGCCTGCCCAACAACCATTAGCAATATTCAACAATTATTAAAAACAAATCTGCCAATTTTAGGCATTTGCTTGGGCAATCAATTAATGGCAAAACCAACCTTGCTTGGAAACTAAAACCAAACATTGTTATATTACCAGCCAAAACCACGGCTACGCTGTTCAAGCCAAAAGCTTGCCCAAGGATTGGGCTGTTTGGTTTTATAACAACAACGACCAAACAGTGGAAGGTATTAAACACAAAACCAAACCGTTTATGGCTGTGCAATTTCACCCCGAGGCCAACCCCGGGCCAACCGACACACGATTTATTTTTGACAACTTTATAAAATTATTATGATAAAAAAAGTATTAATACTGGGTTCGGGCGCTTTGAAAATCGGTGAAGCAGGCGAGTTTGACTATTCTGGCTCGCAAGCCATTAAAGCGCTTAAAGAAGAAAAAATCAAAGTGATCTTGGTCAATCCCAACATCGCCACTATTCAAACCTCGGACTATTTGGCTGACGAAGTTTATTTTTTGCCGGTTAACCCTTATTTTGTAGAGCAAATTATTGCCAAAGAAAAACCCGATGGCATTTTGCTTTCCTTTGGCGGGCAAACCGCCTTAAACTGCGGGCTAGCTTTGGCGAAAAAAAGTAACGGTTTTGGGCACGCCCACCAAAACAATTGAAGACACCGAAGATAGAGGGCTTTTTGCCAAAAGATTAAGTGAAATCAAGGTGCTTACTCCTCGCGGACAGGCAGTTAAGTCGTTGGCTGAAGCCGAAAAAATAGCTAACGAAATCGGTTTTCCTTTAATGCTAAGAAGCGCCTTCTCTTTGGGCGGCAAAAATTCTGGAGTAGCCCACAACAGAAAAGAATTGCAAGAAATGCTTAAAAAAGGGCTTTTAGTAGCGCAACAGGTTTTAGTGGAGGAATATTTGGGCGGCTGGAAAGAAATTGAATACGAAGTAGTGAGAGATAAAGCCGACAATTGCCTGACGGTTTGCAATATGGAAAACTTTGACCCCATGGGCATTCACACTGGTGAGAGCATTGTAGTGGCGCCCTCGCAAACCCTAAACAACGAGCAATACCATCTATTGCGCGAGGTGGCCATTAAAACCATTCGACATTTGGGCATTGTTGGGGAGTGCAATATCCAATATGCCTTAAACCCAACTTCCAACGAGTATCGCGTGATTGAAGTAAATGCTAGATTATCGCGTAGCTCGGCTTTAGCTTCTAAAGCTACTGGTTATCCTTTGGCTTTTGTAGCCGCCAAACTAGCCTTGGGCTACTCTTTATCAGAAATACCAAATTCTATTACTAAAGTTACCAAAGCATTTTTTGAGCCAGCTCTTGACTATTTAGTAGTAAAAATCCCTAGATGGGACTTAAAAAAATTCCGCAAGGTATCCCCGATCATCGGATCAGAAATGAAATCAGTGGGCGAAGTGATGGCGATTGGGCGATGTTTTGAAGAGGCTTTGCAAAAAGCCTTACGCATGCTCAATATTGGCGTGGACGGCTTGCTAGCCAACACCAGCAATGGCGATAGTTACCACAACCTAGAACAAGACATCAAACAACCCACGCCCGAAAGAGTTTTCACGATAGCTCGCGCGCTAGAGCAAGGTGTAAAAATAGCCACTATTCATCAGTGGTCTAAAATTGACCCTTGGTTTTTACATAAAATTGAAAATATCGTGGCTACCAGTCGAGAAATCAAAAAAGCCCAAAAGCCCAATCATGATTTAATCTCAAAGGCCAAACAACAAGGCTTTTCCGACAAACAAATCGGCAACCTGTTGAATCGCCCAGCCTTAAAAATCAAAGAATTTCGCCAGCAACAAAACATTTTGCCCTTTACCAAACAAATTGACACACTGGCGGCCGAATACCCCGCCAAAACCAATTATTTATATTTAACCTACAATGGCATTGAAGATGATATCAAATATAATTCGGCTAAAAACGATAAGGCAAAAAAAATAATGGTGTTGGGGTCAGGCCCCTACTGTATCGGCTCATCAGTAGAGTTTGATTGGTGTTGCGTTAATACAGTAAGAACCTTGCGAAAAATGGGCTTCAAAACTATTCTCATTAATTGCAATCCAGAAACTGTTTCCACCGACTATGACGAAAGCGATAAGCTTTATTTTGAAGAGCTCACCATAGAGCGGGTAATTGACATTTACCAAAAAGAAAAGCCTTTAGGCGTGATTGTTTCTATGGGCGGACAGATTCCTAATAATCTCTCTATCAAATTAGCCAAAGCTGGCGTGAAAATCCTGGGCACTAAGGCAAAAGATATTGACCGCGCAGAAGATCGCCACAAGTTTTCCCAGCTTTTGGACGAGCTAAACATTGAACAACCCCTCTGGCAAGAATGCTCAGACTTAACTAAAGCCCGCGATTTTGCTAATAAAGTTGGCTATCCGATTTTAGTGCGACCAAGCTATGTTTTATCGGGAGCGGCTATGAGCGTGGTGTTTCAAGAAACTGATTTAGAAAATTATCTTAAAAAAGCTGCTCAAATTAACACTGAACACCCAGTAGTTATCACTAAATTTATCACTGGCGCGAAAGAAATTGAGCTTGACGCGGTGGCGCAAAAAGGCGTTCTGTTAAATTATGTAATCACCGAGCATATAGAAAACGCCGGGGTGCACTCGGGCGACGCCACTATTGTGATGCCTGCCCACAAACTTTATGTAGCCACTCTGCGACAAATAAAAGATGTGGCCCGCCAGCTAGCCGCCAAGCTCAATATCACCGGGCCGTTTAATATCCAATTTTTGGCCAAAAACAATAAAATAAAAGTAATTGAATGCAATTTGCGAGCGGCGCGCACTATGCCCTTTATTTCTAAGGTAAGCAAAGTCAATTTGATAGAACTGGCCACCAAAGCGATTGTTGGGCAGAAAGTTAAACCAATTGATTTTAATTTTGTGCTGGACTATGTGGCCGTCAAGGCGCCCCAGTTTTCTTTCGCCCGCTTGGCGGGAGCAGATCCCATTCTTAATGTAGAAATGTCCTCAACCGGCGAAGTGGCCTGCTTTGGCGACACTTTAGAGGAGGCCTACTTAAAATCGCTTTTAGCCACTGGCTTCAAAATTCCCCAAAAAAACATTTTATTAAGCTTAGGTGGCATTAAAAACCAAAGCAAATTTTTAGATAGCGCCAAAAAACTATGTCAAATGGGCTACCAGCTGTATGGCACTCCCAAAACATCGCAGTTTTTGCGAGAAAATGGCGCTCCTAATAAGACCTTGCAAAAAATGTCCACAACGCTGTCCCCTAATATCAAAGGATTTATTGAGCAAGGCAAAATTGACTTGGTTATTAATATATCTGACGAAGAGTTTGCCGAAAAAATACCCGACGACTATTATCTACGTAGAAAAGCAGTAGACTTTGAAGTGCCTCTTTTTACCAACCT
>JAPLWE010000006.1 GCA_026396705.1 Candidatus Gribaldobacteria bacterium | reverse complement strand
TTTCTTGCTGCTAGTGGCGGTAGAAGTGGCCGAGGTGCTGGTGGCGGTTTTGTCTTCTAGGCTTTCTAACTTGACATATTTTTCCATAATTGTTTCTAATTCGTCTTTGTTTTTGTAGCCGTAATAAACATCGCTATTGATGACCATAATGGGTGTTTCATCTTTTAAGCGGAAAACCGATTTAAGGGTTTTTAAGGCGGCTAGGTCTAAATTGTAATCAAACGAGTAAATTCGTAAGAATGGATACTTTTCGCGAAAGTAGGTTAAGATATAGCCTTGGTCTTCGCATTGGGGGCAGTTTTTGCTGTCTTCGTAAAAATAGATAATAAAGGCCAGGGGTAGTTTGCATTCTTTGGCGGCTCGCTGTAAAAGCAACCAGTGTTTTATTTCCAAAATGGAATAGTATTTTTTTAGTTCAAGAAAATTCCCATCGTCTTCACCTAGGGTTGAGCCCACGGAAGTTAGTTTTTGAGAGATGTTGTAAAGCTCGTTGGTTAGGGTTGACTCGTTGAGATTAGCGCAGGGGGCTTGGGAAAGGATAGAAAATTGGGTTTCTAACGATAAGATGTCGGTTCGTAAGTTTTGCTGTAAGTCATTGAGCTGGGCAATCCTTTTTTTGGTGGTGTAATCGCTTAAGAAAAAACCGCTGCCAAAAATGAGCAGTGTAAAAAACAAAACCGAAACATACTTTTGAACGCTAAATTTTTTTTCCGGGGTTATTTCCATGCCATTTCATTTCTTTGCCAGATATCATTGAAGCGGTGGTTAAAATCCACCAGCTGGCGTTAAGAAAAGGATAAAGTAAAATCCAAAAAAATATTTTTTCGTCTATTTTGCCTTTTTCAAAAGTATATTTGCGTCCTAAAAGCATAAACCCTAAAACAAGCGCTAAAGCTAAAAAGCCCGTTATAGCCAAAGGAGTCAGCTTGATCCAGCTTAAATCAAAATTTTTGAATGAAAAAAGCGGCCAAAAATCAAACTTAATTAGCCAAGCTTCATTGATGTGCCCTAAGATACCTTTAGTTATTTGAAAAAGCGAAAGCAACATTAAAGCCACCGACAAAAAAATGCCCACTAATGAATAAATCAGCAAAAAAGAAAGGTTGCCATGCGCTCGGAAATTAAGTAGGGGCGAATAATCTTTGAGGTTAAGCAAAAATCCCCTTTGCCATCTGATGCGTTGTTGGGAAAGAGATTTTAAGTCGGGTTTGCCTTTAGTATAAACCGAGGCCTCCCAAGAGCAGGCAATTTTCATATTGTGGCTTTGCAAGCGCAAAGCCATTTCTAAATCTTCGGTGAGATGCGCCTTGCGGTAGGGTCCTACTATGGTAAAGGTTTCTTGGCGAAAAAGCGATAAAGGCCCTGGCGTTACGGTGAGCCCCCCTAGAAAAGAAATGATTTTTTTAGCGAAACCAGAAACAATAAACTCCGCATACTGAATGCCGTCCATTAAGGTTTTGGGCTGGCGCACTTTAATGGTGGACACCACGGCCATTACTTTGGGATCATGAAAGTATTTAAGCATTTGTTTGAGAGCATTGGGCTCAACCAAACAATCAGCGTCAAGCGTGCCGATAATCTGGCCGGTGGCTTGCGGAATAGCCAAGTTTAAGGCGGTATGCTTGCCGCCATTTTCTTTGTGGAGCGCTTTTACAGTTGGGTTTTTCAGCTGGAAGGCTAATATTTTGTCCAAAGTGCCATCAGAGCTACCATCATCAACTGCGATAATCTCTAGCTTATCTTTGGGATAATCTAAATTAATTAACGAAATAAGCGATTCCTCTACATTATTTTCTTCGTTGAAGCAAGGCAAAATAATACTCACGCTGGGTAGATTGAGCAAAGGGGCTTTTTCGTAAAGTCGTTGACGGTTTTCTGCCAGCGTAATAAAAATTAAAATACCAAAATACAGGGCCGCAAATGTGCCCGTGTAGGTTAAAATTTCAATAAAGTCTATCATAATTTCTTGGCGTTCAATTTAACTATTCTACTCCAAATGCAGTTGTTTTTCAAATATTTTCACCTTAAAAGCTAAAATTGGGTAGTTTTTGAGCGAAGGGCTTTGTTGTAAAATCTGTTTGGCGGTTTCTCTGGTTTTTTCTACTAAGGCTAAGTCGGTCAAGTTGGCCATGACTAAATCAGGCAGGCCCCATTGCTTTTTACCGATTAAGCTGCCTGGCCCCCTGATGGCCAAATCCTTTTCTGCTAATTCAAAACCATTTTTGGCTTTAATAATGGCGCTGATGCGTTGGCGAGTTTGACTGCTGGCTGATTCAGTGAACAAAAAACAATACGATTGTCGATCCGCTCGGCCCACTCGGCCCCGCAACTGGTGTAGCTGGGCTAAACCAAATCTGTCAGCGCCCTCCACTAACATTAAGGTGGCCTTGGGAATGTCCACGCCAACTTCAATCACGGTGGTGGCCACCAGAACTTCAATTTTACCCGACTTAAAATCGCGCATTATTTTTTCTTTTTCTTTGGGCTTCATTTTGCCGTGCAACATACCCACTTTTAAGTTGGGGAAAACTTCTTTTGATAATTTTTCATATTCTACTTTAACCGCCTTGGCCTCGGACCAGTTAGTAGCGGTTTCTGATTTTTCTATTCTGGGGCAAATCACAAACACTCGATTATCGCCTTTTACTTGTTGGCGGATAAAATCATAGGCCTGTTTTCTTTCTGATGGGGCGATTACTTTAGTAATAATTTCTTTACGACCCTTGGGCATTTCGTCAATCAGTGATAAATCTAGATCGCCAAAAATTGTCAAAGCTAGAGTGCGGGGAATGGGCGTGGCGGTCATTGATAATAAATGAGGCAAAAGCAAATGGCCGGTTTTGCTGGTTCCGCATAATTTAGCGCGCTGGGCTATGCCAAAGCGGTGTTGCTCATCAACAATCACTAGCCCCAATTTGCCAAATTTTACTTTGTCTTGGATTAAAGTGTGCGTGCCAATTAATAGGTCAATCTCGCCTTTTTTAGTTCTTTCTAAAATTTTACTGCGTGATATTTCAATAGTTTCGGGCCGAAAGCCGTCTTTGGTTTGCCAGCCTAATTTTTGCGAAATTATTTGGTCTTCTTTGCCGGTGAGCAAAGCTATCCTAATCTTGAACGGCCGCAATAAAACAGCTGCTTGGTAAAAATGCTGTTTAGCTAAAATTTCTGTGGGCGCCATTAAAGCCACTTGAAAGCCCGCCTTAACGCTGTTGAGGGCGGCCATAATAGCTACTACTGTTTTACCCGAACCCACATCTCCCTCCAAGAGTCGCGACATCGGGCAGGGCTTTTCCATATCTTTCAAGATCTGCCAAGCGCATTTTCTTTGCGCATCAGTCAGGGTGAAGCTTAATGAGTCAGTGAAATTTCTCATCAGCTCGGCGTTGAGAGCAATGGCTGGCGCTTTTTGCTGGGCTAATTTTAAGCGAGCTTGCAATACTGATAGCTCCACTAAAAATAATTCTTCAAAAGCAAAGCGTTGTTTATCCTGCTCGGCCAAGGCTAATGTTTCTGGAAAATGAATTTGTCGGAA
>JAPLWE010000021.1 GCA_026396705.1 Candidatus Gribaldobacteria bacterium | reverse complement strand
TCGTTAAATTGTGACGCCAATGACAATGGGTTTTCCGATGGATTGCCAGCTGGTTGCCCGCCCTCGGGCACCATATCTAATTATGGCGTGAATGTCGACAGCGCTGGTAACTTTTCTGGCTTTGCTTGGTCTGAAAATATTGGCTGGATTCAATTTGATCCAGCTGGCCCCTATCCTAGCTCGCCTAATTATTCAGCTAAAATGAGCACAACAACTGGCGCTCTTTCCGGTTGGATTAGGGCTTTGTCTAATGGCGATGGCTGGGATGGTTGGATAAAATTAAGTAATGTCAGCGTTAACACTGCTAATGGAATTTTTTTTGGTTATGCTTGGGGTAACGAAGTAGTGGGCTGGCTAAGTTTTAATGGCCCAAATTATAGCGTGCGAAATATTGAAGGCTTTAATGTTGCTCCAGCGGTTAATAATTTGGCGGTTAATCAGGGCGACTACTGCTCGTATCCCCTACACCCAACTTTGTCTTGGGCTTTTAGCGATTCCAACCTTGGCGATTATCAGGACGCTTATAATATTCAAATAGATGATGACAGCAATGTGGCCGACAACCCTTTAGCTGATACTTGTATTCCAGCTTCAGGCACATGCTCTACAGACTATGGCGCTTCATCATACGCTCCTTTGATTTCTTTTGCCTATAATTCTACTTATTATTGGCGAGTAAAAGTGGCTGATAGCCATTTGGCTTGGTCGGTTTGGAGTGACAATAATTCGTTTACCACGCCAGCCCATGCTTTCCCTAACCCGGATTTTGCCCCGGCCTCTGCTAAGGTTAGTAAGGGCGAGTTCGCGCGATTTTGCGCTACTGCTCAAACTGGCGTTTGTAGCGCGGATATTAGTTTATGTTATAACGCAGTTGGGGCAACCATTTCTTGCTCGGGTAAAACATTTCTTTGGTCGTTTCCGGCGGGCACGCAATTCGGCACGAGCACTTCACCAACTTCGGAAAATCCGATAGTTAATTTCGTTTCCTCTGGACCAAAAAGCGTTTCCTTAACTATCACCGATGGGGTGGGCGCTTGTTCTATTAGTAAAATAATTAATGTAACCCAAGTATTGCCCAAGTGGCAAGAAACCCCACCTTAAACAAAACGAAAAATTTACTCCCCTTGAAACAAGGGGAGTTTTTTGTTAAGATAAAATCGAAACGAGTTAATAGTATAATTATGTTGTCCAATTGGGGTTTTTCTATTTCATTTCAAAGTATTTTGTTTTCATTAAACCGAAAAGTTTTTGGTTATTTTGCCTTTTGTTCGCATAAGATGAAAAAACAAATTCTCAATTGGCCTTTGAATGCCTATGCAAGCGTTATCTTTGTATTTGCTCATCTTAAATGTAGTCTCTCTAATAGTTGGCGCAGTTATTGGGTATTATGTGCGTCAGTCTATTGTTAAAAAAAGAAAGGGCACTATTGAGGCCAAGCTGCAGAAAAAAGTTACTCAAACCAAGCAAGAAATCGAAGAAATGGTTAGCGCAGCCAAAGCGGAGGCTCACAAGATTCTTACTGAGTCACAACAAGAGCGCGAAGAACGAAGACGTGAACTCTCTAAAACTGAACAGATACTTCTTAAACGAGAGCAGTTACTAGACGAAAAGCTCTCGGCTTTTGAGGTAAAAGAGGGTGATTTTGAAGTTAAGCTGAAAAAATTAAAAGAGGCCAGGGAAAGAATAGTGCAAATG
>JAPLWE010000024.1 GCA_026396705.1 Candidatus Gribaldobacteria bacterium | reverse complement strand
CTCTCCCCCTATAACGGCTACGCCGCCATCAGGCGACCAATCATTCGTTGCTACAATTTCTTCGGGTGTTAATTTAGAGCATTTGCCATTACGCCACAAATAGCCCTGCGACAAAAGCTCGGTGCTGTTGCACTGAAGCGGATCAGTAATGCTTTCGGGAAAAAGATTGGGCATTGTTTTCCTTAAAGCGTCAGCGCCATTGGCCACCAAATTATCAAACTCATTAGTCAAGCCGCCCGCCACCCTTTGCGCTTGCTCAAGAATTTTCTTTTTAAGATATTCCCCCACCCGAAAATTTAAAAAGCTATTGATGTTACTCATAACATCAGTGCTCAAATTTTTCGTCAGGTAAATATAAACATTGGTGTCTAAAGCTTTCTTCAAGGCGGGTATCTGCGCAGCAAAACTTTTGCTCAACCCAACATGTAAAACTTTGCTATAAAGGTCAATCATTTTATCGTCCAAAGCGGCCACAACATCAGACTCTTTCAAGACTTCTTTTAGTTTTGAGTTTAAGTCCTTGCCTATTTCGTCGGGCAAACGCAAGGCCACTGGCTGGCTTAAAAATTGGCCAATGGCATTACTAACAAAATTAGCCGGGATATTTTCTTTTTCGCATTTTTCAATACATTGTTTATTGGCTGAGTTACTTAAATAGGCTGTCATAGCCTCATCGGAAAGCAAGGGAGTTCCCGTGGGGCTATTGTTGCATTTATTAGCGCAGCGCTTCTGCAAAGTGCCTTCAGCTTTTCTACTTACTTGATCAGCCACTTCTTGACCAATCATACCAGCAAGTTTGTCGCTGTTTTTAATAAGCTGATCAGCCAAATAATCGGCTGTGCCCTGTCCAATAGCCGAGCTAATCACCTCATCAATATTGGCAGGCAAGTCATATTTAGCTTCGCCAAAAGCCGAGGCCATACAATCGCCAGTCATTTTTTCAATTTCTTCCAAAGTTTGGTCAGCCAAAACCCCAAACAAATTAGCTCGGCTGGCCTCCCGCACAACCAGCTTATTTTGGTCAACCATTTGTTGGTCATAAGGCGAGATGTTGGCGCCAAACGATTCCACATTAGTTACCACATAAAAGCGATCGTCCGAGGGCTCATATCCTTCTCCCGCTAAAATAGGGTTAGCGGCAAAAACTTTTTGAAACGGCTGAATAAAGTCATTCAAAGCTGCGAAAATTTTGAATTTAGCCAAAAAAGGTATTTTACCTAGAGCGGTTGTCGGAGCCGCCACAGCTGCGGGGTTATTCAGCCCGGGGATTTCTTCATTGCCCATAAACTCTTGCGTCTTCATTTCATAGCCCCGACTTTCCAACATTCTTTTTTCATCGTCAATTTCCGGCTGAAAAATTCCGCCCTTGCCTTCAAACAACAAATAATCCATAGCGTTGCTGGCTAAAACCTTGCCCAGTTTTTCTATTTGGTCGCTGGCCAGCTCCAACTTAATAGCTTCCAATTGCGGCACAATCTTAAACAACCGGGTTATTTGATATTTGATGGAATAAGCCAAGCGCCAATCGCTCATAGTGTCATTAGTTATGGCGCTGGTAAACTCTATCCATTTCTGGCCGCTTGCTTCCGGGTAAAACACCGCCAAAACCGCCCAGTCAGTCCAAGGTTTAGTTGGGCTTTGAATTTGATCCGGAGCTTTATCATAATAAACAAACTCGCATTTTTCCCAACCCGCGTCAGGCAACTGCGCCATAGCTGGTATAGTGCTATTGTAATTAGGAATATATGACTTACCATAATTCCATAAATCCCAAAAATCATCTGTCTTTACTGGTCGCGGACACTTAATTGGCGTAATGCCGTCTCCTTTGACGCTAACAGTCAAAACATTATTTAGCCAGCATTTAATATCTTTATATGGCACACCATCCACCGGCTGACCATCAAAGGTTCCACAATTATCGCATCTAGTTAAACAAATATCTTGCGCATCGAGCTTGCCAGTAGCTGCTATAATATCTGTAAAATGTTTTTTTATATATATTGTTCTGTCTTCTTCTGACATACCGCCCAATGTAACAAAATCCAAAGAGCTTTTTCTTTCTAAATGAGTATACGACTGTCCGCATTGGCAAAATGATAAAAGATTTTTTAAACCGGGGCGGGGCGGAGTTTTGTCGGCAAAGGCGGGGTCGCCGTTCAAAATCCTTACCGCCTCATCAATAACATCTTTCGCGCGCCGGTATGGCGACAAAATATTCATCTCGCCAGTGTTAGGATTTTCAGCGGTGCTGGAGGCAATCACATAATCAATCATTTCCTTAACACTAAATGAGGCAAAGGTTACATTGGAACCGTTTTTCTCTCCTTCAATCACTGGAATAGGTGGGATGTCTGGTAGCTTGGTTTGGAAAAGCAATAAGTTTGGATTGATAATATAAAGCAATGCCCAAGAAGACGCCACGATCAAAATTCCCAAAGAGGCATTACGCAATCTGGTTTTAGCGTCCATCATCTTTTGCACATTTCTGGACGATGTCACATAGCTGGCGCCCGCCAAAATAATTAAAATCACGCAAACGCCAGTAATGATATAGAAAAACAAATAGAGAAAATATCTAACCACCGAGCCCAATTGTTTGCCCTTTTCGTCGTTGACGCAAGCGCTTTGTTTATCAAAATCGCTAGGTAATGACTGTTGGCAACCTTTTACAATAGCCGCATCGCTTTTTTGCGCCAAAGAGCCCACCCCGGGCACGGTTGGCCATTGCCAATCCAAGCCATTATCCGTGTCAGCGGGCGCAGCCCAAGCAACCAAAACCGGCCCAACAGCTAGCAAACAGAAACAAGCCACAAAGGTGG
>JAPLWE010000061.1 GCA_026396705.1 Candidatus Gribaldobacteria bacterium | reverse complement strand
AGCTGGTATTTTTTTAAGGCGTTGATCTAATTTGTTATTTTTAGCCATATATTTTATCTGATATATCAACTATAGCAGATTATAACGGATTAGTAAAGCAACAATCAAACTATTATTTCTCTAATTCTGTCCATTTTTTGGCGTTGCCTTTGGATTTTTTTTGGGCGTCGCGCAAGTCAATTATTCTTTTGGTTAGTTCTTTGATGTTATTGTCCATATTTTACTATTTTCTACCACCTCTTTTTTCCAATTCCCCTTCGGCTTGTCCATATTTTACTATTTTCTACCACCTCTTTTTTCCAATTCCCCTTCGGCAAGTTCTTTTTCAGACCACCTCCCAAACCGAGCATGGCAATCATTGCACATAATTTCACTTATGCCATCGTAATGTTCGGGGCACATCATATCATATTCAACCATTATGATATTTTCGCTCCCGCATTTTTTACATTTTTCTTGTTCCATATTTTTGTTTTAATTATACCCTTTTTCACTGTTTTATCTACATAACCGTGAAAATTAACAGAAAATAACTACTTTTCACGATATTGGCCGTAGAAAGCACTCTCAATAATAACTAACTCGGCATTTAGTTATATTTCATGCAAGCAAATTGCACTAACTTACAGCTCTTCGCCAAACACCTTTTCTATCTTGTTCGCCCCAACATCGCGCAAGTCAATTATATTTTATTGCTTCTTTTTATCAAGCTTGTCTAGGCCAAATATTCTCACGCCAAAGTAGATAACCGCCGCGATAATAATAAAATCAATAATGGTTGAAATAAAAGCGCCGTAGTTCAATGAAGCGCCCCCCAACATAATGGCTTTATCAGCCAAGTCAACTCGGCCCAAGGCCAAGCCAACCAATGGGTTGATAATATTATTCACCAACGAGGTGACAGTTTTGGAAACGGCTCCCCCTAAAATAAAGCCCACCGCCAAGCCAATAATGCCTTGCTCTCTGATAAAATTAATAAATCCTTTCATATTTTTTGTTTACTTATTTTTCTTTTATTTTACGCTTTTTTAAGAGCGTTTCAATAATAAAAAAGCGCACCTCCTGCCTTTAGGTGCGCCTAAGCTTATTTCTCTCAATTATGGACAGCTTTTTCCATAATTTTCCTGCTTTCGACAGCAATCCATGTATAAAAGATTGCTCTGATGAAATAGAAAATCTGAAATAAAGCCACTATTGACTCTTGGTCCTGGCCAGCCTCTTTGGCCAGCAGAATCCAATTTTTCTTAACATCGGCGATGTCGTCATCGCCCGTAAGCCCTTTTGCCAAATCCTCTAGCATCTCCTTGAATTCATCAACGCTTATATCTGTAAGCTCTATCCGCCACAAATAAGACAATATGGACCTTCGCATTCATGCTTTCCATTAATCGCCTCATCAATTTCTTCTTTTATATCTTCCTTTTTAATAGCACTCATTTCTCTACTCCTTCTTGGCAGAATTGAACTGGCTCTAAAATAGCAAAGTTAGTTGCTAAAAGCAACTAAACTAATTGGTTAATGGGAAAATTTATGATAAAATTAAAGAATCTTTTTTATGAAAATATCTCTTACAATAAATGGGCAAAAGATTAAGGCCGAGGCGGGTCAGACAATTTTAGAAATAGCTCAACAAAATAACATTGATATCCCTTCGCTGTGCTATCATCCGGACTTGTCAGTGAAGGCAACCTGCCGGCTTTGCTTGGTTGATATTAAGGGCATTAAAACGCCCCAAACCGCCTGCTCAACTATAGCAGTTGATGGCATGGAAATTACCACTGAATCCCCCGAGCTAACCCAACTGCGTAAAACTAATCTAGAGTTAATTTTTAGCCAGCATCAGGAAGAATGCGCTGATTGTGTTTGGGATAGAAAATGCGGGCTTTTGAATTTGGCGAAAAAATATAAGGTTGAGATAACTCGCTTTACTGACCGCAAAAAAGATTTTCCGGTTTATGATTTCTCGCCGGTTTTGCAGTTTGACTCGTCAAAATGCATTGACTGTCGCAATTGTGTTGAAGCGTGCGAAAGGCAACAAGTTGGCCACTTAAAAATAACCAGCAATAATGACTTCCAAGAAATAGCGCCCAACGATGACAATCCTTGTATTTACTGCGGCCAGTGTTTGATGCACTGCCCGGCTGGCTGTTTTGAGGCGGAGAGTGAGTTTGAAGGGATAGAATCCGCCTTCGCTGAAGCTATGGCGGACAAAGACAAAACCATTGTTTTTCAATTTGCTCCGTCTATCCGAGCGAGTATCGGCGAAGAGTTCGGCTTAGCGCCGGGTGTTGATCTTACTGGGCAAATTATTGCTGGCTTAAAACAATTAGGCGTTAATTATGTTTTTGACACTTCCTGCGGCGCTGATTTTACTACATACACTGAAGCCACCGAGGGCTTATTTAGGATACAACAAAACAAAGCCCTGCCTATGCTAAGCTCTTGCTGCCCTTCGTGGGTGCGGTTTATTGAAGTTTATTGGCCGCAATTTATTCCCCATCTAGCCACCACCCGCTCGCCCCAAGTTATTTTAGGCGGGCTGATTAAAACATATTGGGCCAGACAAAAAAATATTGCTCCAGAAAATATTATAGTGGTTTCAATAATGCCTTGTATTGCTAAAAAATACGAGATTAGCAGAGAAGAACTAAAGATAAATAGCTTGGCGCCGGTTGATTATGTTTTAACCACTCGAGAATTGGCGCGACTTTTCAAAAAACATCAAATTGATTTGCCCAACTTAATCGCAGAATCACCCGATGAGCTTTTAGGAGACTATTCCGGGGCGGGCGTTATTTATGGGGCAAGCGGCGGAGTAATGGAGTCAACCTTGCGCACCGCTTACTTTTTGGCCAATGGTAAAAACAAAAAAATTGACTTTACTAAAGTGCGAGGCCAGCAAGGCCTCAAAACAGCTGTTGTGGACTTGGGCAAAATGAAAGTTAAGGTGGCGGTGGCTAATGGCTTGGAGAATGCTATTGAAATTTTGCGAAATTTTGAAAAATTTAAAGATTTCACTTGTATTGAAGTAATGGCTTGCCCGGGCGGTTGTATTGGCGGCGGTGGCCAGCCAATGCCCTCTACCCCAGAAATTCGCCAAGCTCGCGCCAATGGGCTTTACCAAATTGATAAAAATAAAAAGTTACGATTGGCCCACGAAAACCCAACGCTAAAAAAAGTTTATCAAGAATTTTTAACCAACGAAGAAATCATCAAAAAAATCTGCCACACGAGTTATAAAAATTAAAATCATGCGGAATATAGAATCAAAACCAGGCCGAGAATCAGTAATCTCAAAAGTATTAGGTGCCACGCCCGAAGAAGAACAAGAAATTCTTGAAAAATTTAGAAATGATTTTGAGCATCCTGATCTTGCCCAAAAATTACACATTATAGAAAAAGAAAAAACACCAGAAGAAATAGAAATAATAGAGAGTATCAACGCCCACATGGGTGAGTTTTTAAAAGAGTATGGGGGCCAACCAATCAAAATTACTCCTGAAAAAATAATTTTTCTTGATGAAAATAAACTAACTAACGAACTTCTCGAAAAATATTCATTCGGGAAAGACCCGACTGCTATAACATATCCTATAAAACAATTGATAGTGGTTATACCTCCCTATCCAGAAAATTATCCGAAGGTAAAATTGGATATAGCTAGAATATTAGTGCACGAAGCGTTACATTTTAACTCATTCGCATCTGTTTCTAGGCAAAAGGGAAAACTTGAATCAAGACAAATGGGTATAGCAATAGAATTTCCTAAGCAAAGATTTTTAGAAGATCTTAATGAAGCAATCATAGAAAAAATGGCAATGAAATTTGCTGAAAGATATTTCTCACAAATATCCCCCTTAGAAAAAGACATGCGAAAAAGAGAACAGGCAATTAACGAATTCCCCGAAGATATGCAAGAAAACGCAAGAGAAATAATTTCTTCTATTTTCACCAAACAATTACCATCAGGAGAATATAAAATAATGATAAAAGCACACACCATTTATGAGAAGGAAAGAATGGGGCTAAAATATATCTTAGACACAATACATTCTAAAAACCCAACGGAATTTTCATCACCCGAAGATGTATTCAAGATTTTCGCTTCAGCTACTTTATCAGGAGACCTCCCAAGCATAGCTCGTCTTATTGAACAAAATCTGGGTAAGGGATCTTTCAAAAAAGTTGCACAAGTATTCAGCAAACCTCATATTAAGCCGTCAGAAACTCAATAAAAATTAGAAATTATTTTATGCAAACAAAAATAATAGTTCTCTCTAAAAATCAGATAATTTCTATGGCGCAATTTGGGGCGCTGTTGGCGGTGGCTGTTTTAGCGCCGTTATTACACAGCCAGCTCATTACTGGCACAATCGTTAATGCGGTTTTGTTTTTGGCCACAGCAACCTTGGGCTGGACCCCAGCTATCGCTATTGGCGCTTTGCCTAGTCTAGTTGCGGCAATGGCTGGCACCCTGCCCAGCCCGCTTATCCCGATGATCCCTTTTATTATCACAGGCAATATCATTTTAGTTATGACTCTAAAAGGAACCGAGTTCCTTTCCCCAAGAAAGGAACTCGGTTCCTTCCGTGCCTCTTCTTTCTTTTTAGGCGCGATTTCAGCGAGTATTTTAAAATTTCTATTTCTTTATGCAACCAGCGCAACTTTGTTTCAGTTTATTCTGCCCCAAAAACTCGCCCCGCAAATAGCCGCCATGATGAGCTGGCCCCAGCTAACCACCGCCCTACTCGGCGGCCTGCTCGCTTTTATATTTTTACGAATTTATAAAAACAAAAATGCAGATAGAAATCTTTAGCAACGACTTGGAAAAATTTATCCAGTCATTGGAAAAATCAACAATTGCTAAAATATTGCGAACAATTGATTTGCTTGAAAAATTTGGCTATGACTTAAAATTGCCTCACTCAAAGAAAATAACTAAAAATCTTTTTGAATTAAGAATTCGCGGCAAGCAAGAAATTCGTATATTTTATGCTTTTCATAAATCGCAAATTGTTCTTTTGCATGGGTTTGTCAAAAAATCGCAAAAAACTCCTCAAAAAGAGATTCAAATAGCCCTTGACTTTATAAAACATCTTGACTAATATAACATATATGTTATCCTTATTTATATGCCAAAAACTTACCAACAATTAAAAAAGAAACTTTTGGAAGACAGAGAAGTAAAAAAAGCCTACAATGAATTGGGAGCAGAGTTTTCTTTGATTGAAGCTGTTATTGAAAAACGGCTTGAAAAGGGTTTAAGCCAAAAAGAACTTGCCCAAATGATTGGCACAAAACAATCCGCTATATCCCGTTTTGAAGCCGGCGGCTACAACCCCACCATCGCCTTTTTACAAAAAATGGCTTGCGCTATGAACTTAAATGTAAAAATTTCTTTAACTGAAAAATAATATGAAAAAATCGCTTATTATTACTATTATCGTTTTAGTGGCTATTGTCGGGGGCAGTATTAGCTTTGTTCTACTGCGGCCCAAGGTTTCGCCTTATGAGTTTGCCACGGTGGCCAAACAAAACATCATTCAAGAAGTATCAGTAACAGGCAAGGTTAAGCCGGCCGAGGCGGTTGATTTGGCTTTTGAGAAAAGCGGTAAGATCAACAAAATTTACAAAGAGGTTGGCCAGCCCGTAAGCCAAGGTGAAGCGATTTTGTCGCTGGACAGCTCGGAGTTGCAATCACAATTAAACCAAGCGCAAGCCCAGCTGGAAATTCAGCAAATTAATTTGCAAACACTGCAAAAGGGCGCTCGATCCGAAGAAATCAGCGTTTTGCAAACCAGATTGAGCAACGCTCAAAAAGCCCTTGTTGACACCCAAAACAAGGCCACTTCAGACTTGGCTAATCTTTATAATAATGTTACTGACATTCTGCATTCAGCCTACGCTCAAGCCGATGATACTATTAATAAACAAATTGACGACCTTTTCACCAACGCCAACACCGACAGCCCACAGCTAACCTTCCAAACCACTAGCTTTCAATACGAAATATCAAGCGAGCAACAAAGAGTAACCAGTGGCGATGCCTTGAAAGAATTCAAAGAAATTTTAGACAACTTAAATTCAAACTATGCTGATTTAGACTTAGCCTTAACAAAAAGCGAACAAAAGTTAGCGGTAGTGAGAGATTTTCTTGACACACTCACTTCAGCCCTCAACTCTTCCAGCAATTTATCAGCCGCCACCCTTACCGCTTACAAGGGCTATGTTAACACTAGCCGAACTAATATTAATGCGGCCATTACCGCAATTAACGCTCAAAAACAATCAACTGCCAGCCAAAAAATAACTAATCAGCAAAACATTACCACTGCTCAAAATAATATAGAAAACGCTCAAAGAGATTTAGACCTAAAAAAAGCTGCAGCCACCCCCGAGCAACTTCAAGAAAACGAAGCGCAAATCAAATCAGCTCAAGCCAACATTCAAAATCTGGCCATACAAATTGCCAAAACAACCCTGCGCTCGCCATTTGACGGTATCGTTAGCAAACAAATAGTCAAAATCGGTCAAGTTATTACCGCCAACCTTAATGTTGTTTCAATCATCTCCCAGGCCAACTTTCAGATTGAAGCCAATGTGGCTGAAGCCGATATCGCTAAAATTCAAGTAGGCAACCAAGCCAAAACAACTTTGGACGCTTATGGCTCGGATGTAATTTTTGAGGCGCAAGTTATTAAAATTGAACCAGCCGAAACAGTTATTGAAGGCGTGCCCACCTATAAAACAACTTTTAGCTTTACCGAGAACAGCGATAAGATAAAATCAGGTATGACCGCCAACATTGATGTTATGGCAGCTCAAAGAGAAAATGTTTTGGCTGTGCCCTATCGGGCGATTGTTGCTAAAAACAACGAAAAAATAGTTCGCGTTATCAATGGCGAAAAAATTGAAGAACGCAAAGTAATTCTCGGCTTACGAGGATCAGACGGTTTTATAGAAATAATTAGCGGCTTAAATGAAGGCGAAAAAATAATTACCTTTGAAAAGAAAAAATAAATTTGGCAATGAGCAACATCATTGAAATTAACAATTTAGAAAAAACTTACAAAGATGGCGACACTGAAACCCGAGCATTATGCGGTGTTTCTTTTAATATAAAAGAGGGCGAGTTTGTGGCAATTATGGGGCCGTCGGGTTCTGGCAAATCAACTCTATTGCACATTTTAGGCTTTCTTGATAAACAGAGCGCTGGAGATTATTCTTTTGATGGCAAATCAATTGATGATTATGGCGAAGAAAATTTGGCTAAAGTTAGAAATAAAAAAATGGGTTTTATTTTCCAGTCGTTTAATCTTTTGCCCCGCACCACTGTATTGAACAATGTGAAGCTACCACTTTTATATTCCGGGCTCAAAGAAAATCTTTGGCAAGCCATGGCCCAAAAAGCCATTGAGCAAGTTGGGCTAACCCATAGAATTAATTATGAAACATCGCAGTTGTCGGGCGGTGAACGCCAAAGGGTGGCTATTGCCCGAGCGCTAGTTAATAATCCTCAAATTATTTTTGCTGATGAACCAACTGGCAATTTGGACTCTAAGTCAGGCAGCGCGGTGATGCAACTTATTGAAGCCCTCAATGACCATGGCCATACTATTATTTTAATCACTCATGAAACCTACACCGCCGAGTATGCTGAAAGAATAATCACTCTAAAAGACGGCCTGCTAGAAAGCGATAAAAAAGTTGAACAAAGAAGGAAAGATGCTAAAGATAGTTTCACAAAATAACTGCCATGAGTTTTAAGAATTCATTCAAAACAGCTATCCGCGGTTTAAGAACCAATAAATCAAGGTCTGCCCTGACGATTTTGGGCATTGTGATCGGCATCTCTTCTATTATTTTAATTATGTCTTTGGGTAAGGGCGCTCAAGAGCTTATTCTAAGCCAAGTGCGAGGGCTGGGTTCGGCCACTATTATTATTGAACCAGGCAGAAGAAGCCAAGGTCCGTCTGACTTCGGCTCTTTGTTTACTGATTCCTTGAAAGATCGCGAAGTTGAAGCCTTATCAAAATCATCAAACGCGCCGAGCATTGAAGGATTAAGCCCAATGGTTGTTTTATCAACTTCAGTTAGCTTTGAGAATGAAGTTGATTCTTTTATGATTTTAGGAGCAGCCCCTTTGGTCGCTGATATTGTGGGTGTTTATCCTGAAACCGGCCAATTTTTTACCGATGAACAAACCCAACAATTATCAGCCGTGGCTGTCATTGGCTCTGAAGTTAAAAATAAGCTTTTTGGGCCGTCTGAAGCCTTAAACCAAAATATTAAAATAAAAGGTAAAGCTTTTAAGGTCATTGGCATCTCCCCAAAAAAGGGACAAGTGGGCATGCTTGATGTTGATAACTCAATCATTGTGCCCTACACCACTGCTCTCAAATATCTTTCGGGTATGAACTATTATCATCAAATTCTTGTTAAAGCAAAATCCGAGCAGGTTGTGCCTCAAACCGTAGAAGATATCAAGGCAACTCTGCGGGAGCTTCATAATATCACCGACCCGGCCAAAGATGACTTTCAAGTAGCTACTCAAGAAGACATTGCTCAAAGAGTAGGCACGGTTACTTCAGTGTTAACCATATTCTTGGCGGCCATCGCGGCTATTTCTTTGGTAGTGGGCGGTATTGGCATTATGAACATTATGTTAGTCTCGGTAACCGAGCGCACTCGCGAAATAGGGCTTAGAAAAGCTTTGGGCGCTACCACTAAAAACATTCTTACTCAATTTCTTTTAGAGTCCGTTGTTTTAACCTGTTTGGGCGGCATAATTGGCATTGCTTTGGGTATATTTTTCTCTTTTGTAGCCTCGCTTATTCTAAGCCGTATGGTCAGCTCGGGCTGGGCGTTTGCTATTTCTCCATCAGCCATTGCTTTGGGCTTGGGTGTTTCGGGTTTTGTGGGACTAGTGTTTGGTCTATATCCAGCCAGCCAAGCCTCCAAAAAATCCCCTATTGAAGCCCTCCGCTACGAATAACATGGCAATCACTGAAATTATTATTCAATATATCACTGGCTTAATCGCCTCGGGCGGATATTTTTTTGTTTTTTTGGCCATGGTTTTAGAAAGCACTGCCCTACCTTTGCCCAGCGAAGCCATTATGCCGTTTGCGGGATTTTTAATTTCTACCGGCCAATTTTCTTTTTTGGGCGTGATACTTTTCAGTATGCTGGGTTCTCTGGTTGGCTCTTTGATTTCTTATTACATCGGTTTTTATCTTGGTAAGCCGTTTATTTTGAAATACGGCAAATATTTTTTATTAAAATCGCATGATCTGACCAAAACCGAAAACTTTTTTGCTAAACATGGCGAAAAAACAATTTTTATCAGCCGATTTATCCCGGTGGTGAGGCATTTAATTTCTTTACCAGCTGGCGCGGCTAAAATGAATATTTTTAAGTTTTCCGCCCTGACAATATTAGGAGCAACCGCTTGGAATGCGTTTTTAACCTGGCTGGGTTTTGCTCTCAGAGAAAACTGGGACCAGCTTGAGCAATACGCCAAGTATGCTGACTATTTTATTTTACTGGCCATACTAGCAGCTGTGGTAATAATTTTTCAGAAACGCATAAAATAAACAAAAGCCCCGCTAAATATCCAAGGCCTCAACCATTTGTTTAATCAAGGCCAATACCACTGGCGCTGCCAATAAACTATAAGAAGCCACTCCTTCGTCATCTAACACCTGCCAAGGCTTTTCTAAAATCTTAATTTCATTACCCTCTTTCTGATAATAATATTCAGGTGTAATTTCATAATCATCAACAGAATCTTTGGCTAAGTTAACCGGCACAGAGTTTCTTAAAAGCACTTTGGGCACTCCATGTAGAGTAAAGGCTTTTTTGATTAATTCTTCATCAACAGTTAAGCGATCTCTAATGGGCCCAATTCCTTGTTCGTCGCCCTCTTTGCCGGTCATACGCTCTCCAGTGCATTGCGAATTGTCGCAAAACAAATAAAACTTGCCCTCTTTCTCGTCAAAGCCAACATTTTTGGTGGGCAAAAGCTTCACATTGCGCGAGGTTTGGCACTTGGGGCAAACCGCGCGGTATTTTATTCTTTCATCAATCACGGCTTCAGGGATATCAATCATGGCAAAAACATCTGGGTCATCGCGGTAGCCGATTAAGTCGCGGAAAAACAAAGAGTAAGAAACTTGATCCATACTGCGCGGAAACCCATCAATAAATAAAGCTTTTTTACCAGCAACGGCTAATTTCATTTTTAGCAAGGCTAAGATAAGCTCGGAGGGCAAAAGCACTGTAGTGCTGCGGCTTTCCAAAGCAGCCATAATTTCTGACAAGGGCATATAGCCCCGATAATTTTTAGCCAAAAAAGCTTCTAGCTCTTTTTTCTTGTCTTTGTCGCGCACGATGGCGTCTAGCTCTCTAACTGCGTCCCCCACCGAAAAATGCTCTATCTTGTCTTTGTCAATTATTTCCTTAAACATTTTAGCGTAAGTGCCCTTGCCCGAATTTTTTTTGCCCAAAAGATACACTACAAAAGTGTTTTCTTTTAAGTAGTTTCTTAAGCGACTAATTTCATCGCCAGCTTTTGCCTGAAAATATTCTTCTCGACCCTTGGGGTCCATTAAGTCAAACTTCTTATCAATGCCTTCAACTTTTGTTTTGAAAACTGGAAATTCTACGTCACGCATATTTTTTTAATTTATTAGTTATTGTTTGTAGTAAAAATTACTCCCATCAGAAGTAATTGTGATATCGCCTTTTTGGTCAGTTCTTAAAGTATTTATAGCAAAATTTTGCAAATTATTCAACACCTCTTGATTAGGGTGCCCGTAAGTATTATTCGCCCCGCAAGATATTATTGCTAATTGTGGATTAACCACTGCTAAAAATTCTGGCGAGCTGGAATATTTACTACCATGATGAGCTACTTTCAAAACTTCCGAGGCCACATCTTGATTGCTCGCCAATAATTCTATTTCATTTTTCGTGGGCAAATCGCCAGTGAATAAAAAATCACTGCTGCCATAACTCAAACGCGCCACTACCGAACTATTGTTACTTTCTTTCTCTACCGATTGCCCAGCCAAATCAGCCAGAGGATAAAGCACCAAAAAACGCGCTTGGCCAGCTTTAATTACTTGGCCACTTTGGGCCGTGAAAACTTGAGCTTTTTCGATGGCTAAATCCTTTTGCCAATTGGTAAAAACAGTGTTATTTACCAGCCCGCCGTTCCATAATATATTTTTAACCTGATAACGCTCCAAAACGCTTACTAAGCCACTTAAGTGATCGTAGTCGGGATGGCTTAGTATCACCAAATCAATGGTTTTATCCCAAAAAGGCATAGCGTGGCCCAATTTAGTTAAAACCCGCTGACCCGGCCCGCCATCAATTAAAATCTGATGGCCTTGGGGCGTTTCCACAAAAGCGCTATCGCCCTCGCCTATATCAAAAAAGACAACCTTGAGGTTGCCATCCAGCGAAAGAATAAACTGCCAAACAAAAACATTAGCCAAAATCAGCAAAAACAACGAAACAAAAATAATATCTTTCTTGATATTATTGTCCATATTATTTGGCCAATTTATTGAGCTCAACTAACAGCTTGGCTAATTCAAGGCCATACATTTTACAAACATCACCAATAGTTAATGATTGCATTTCGTATTGCGCCATGGGGCAGGTCAAACAGGGCACTTTATATTTGGCCAAAACCGCGTCAGCCCCGGCTAGCTCTAAAATATTTTCTAAGGTTGTGTCTTTAGTAATTTTTTTTGTCATTGTCATAGTTTTTTATTATTATAACACAAGAGACAGAGCTTGCAAAAAAAAACTGAAAATGGTAGAAAAAAGTTAGCGAAATTTTCATTTTTCACAAAAAAATCAAAAAAAGGAGGTGAAAAAATGATGAAAATTAACAAAATCAGGGTAGATTGCAACGGCAACGAACTCTCTGCCGGCGACACCGTGGAAGTCGTCAAAGAAGAGAATGAAAGAGCCGGCAACCCTGCAGCAGAATTTTGCTCTGTCGGGAAACAAGGTAAAGTCGAAGGACCCGGTGCTTGGGCACAAGGGGTTAATGTAAAGTTCCCAGATCACGAGTCAGTTGGTTGCTATACGAGAAATTTAAAAAAAGTTTAACATACAGCAACAAATAACTCTTGTCAATCCACGGTTGGCAAGAGTTATTATTTTACAACTAAATATTCTCAATTTTTGTATTTTTCAAGGCTGATGTTATCAGCTTTTTTATTTTTAATTTTTTTTCTTGTTTTTGCGTTTCTTTTAGATTGGCTTTGGTGGCGGGGTGCTCGGGCACAAACATTGAGCAACAATCCAAATGCGGCAAAATAGAAATGTTATAGGTGCCAATTTTTTTGGCTACTGCAATTATTTCTATTTTATCAAATCCAGCTAATGGCCGCAAAATCGGTAGGCTGGTTGCTTGACTGATAACCAGCATATTGTCTAAGGTTTGGCTAGCCACCTGGCCGACATTTTCACCGGTGATTAAAGCCTTGGTATTTTCTTTGAGCCCGATTTCCTCGGCCACTCGCATCATTACTCGGCGATAAAGCACCACTCGCAAGTCAGCTTGAGTATTAAGCAAAATTTCTTTTTGAATATCCGAAAATGGCACAAAATATATTTTGCTATTAAGCTGAAAAACATTCAGAGATCGCACTAGATCTCTAACTTTTTCTAAAGACTGCTCATAGCCCTGCTGGGTGGAATAAAAATGAACAAAAACGTTTTCTACTCCCCTTTTCATCATATACCAAGCAGCCACCGGCGAGTCAATGCCACCGGAAATCAAACAAACCGCCTTACCCGAAACGCCAAGCGGCAAGCCACCCGGACCAACAATTTTTTCCGTGTATAAAAAAACATCTTTTTCAGTAATTTCAAGATATAAAACAATATCAGGGTTATGCAAATCAACTTTAAGATTAGGAAGGAGCTTCGCTCCTTCCTCTAAAATATATTCACCAACTTGCTCGTTGATTTGCTGGGAACTTAAAGCAAACTTTTTGTCGCCTCGCTTGGTTTCTATCTTAAAACTTATGAAATCTTTCTGACTTAAAATCTCAAACGCTTTTTCTTTAATTTTTTCAATGTCTTTAGCGCATTTTTCAACCAAAGAAAAATGGGCTATGCCAAAAACATTCTTTAGGACATTCGGAAGGAGGGAACCTCCTTCCTCATTAAGTTCAATTAAGATACGACCATAAATGCGTTTGACGGAATTAAAAACAATTCCCTTTTGTGTAAGGGATTTTTTGATATTTTCTATCAATTTATCTTCAAAAAATTTTCGATTACCACCCTTTAGGGCGATTTCAGCGTAATGAACAATAATCAACATAAAAACTATTTTAAGTCTAAAGCTTTAATATTTAATTCTTGATATTTTTCGGACATGGTTTTTTTGATAGCTTCAATAATATTTTCTTTTTTTAAGGGCAAATAGCCATTATTTAAGGCATAGCCCAAAAGATAAGTGCCCGAAACAACCTCATTGGCCAATTCTTTTTGACAAATTTCTGAAGCAGCCAAAAAATTAACTTTCTCGGTGACTTTGCGCAACTCGATTTCTATCTCTACCTGGTTGGCTGTTTGAGCCATGGTGGGGGTTTCGTATTGATTAACCAAAAAAACAGTTTCTTTGTTAGCAAAATATAAGCCATTAAGGGCTTCTTGTTGCTCTAGGGCAATAATCAAATCAGCCTGGCCTTGTGGCACTAACGGCGACCAAACTTTATCACCAAAGCGAATATAAACGCTTACCGAGCCACCGCGTTGGCTAAGCCCGTGTAATTCGGAGGTTTTTACATCAAGCCCAGCGTTAAAAGCCGCTTCAGATAAAACCCTAAGTAAAGTCATCAGCCCCTGGCCGCCAACACCCAGAATAACAATGTTAAAATTTTTTGTTTTATTCATAGCCTAAAAATTATTTCTTTCTTTTTTCTAATAAGGCGCACATCCTTCGCGCGACAATCACTGAAATCTCGTTTTTAGGATAAAACTCTTGGATAGTCGTCACAAAGCCATCAAAATCATCAACTGGGTCAATCACTTTTAGATTTTCTGTTTTTACACCAAGCGACGCCACTATTTGTTCAATCTTTACTTCAGGCACAGTGCCACTTTCGATATTTTCACCCATACCGGGATTAAGCTGATGGCCGGTCATAGCAGTAATGCGATTATCAACAATAATGGCTAAGATATTGGACTGATTATAAACAGCGTTAAGTAAAGCAGGCATGCCAGAATGAAAAAAGGTGCCGTCACCCATGAGGGTAATAACTTTTTGTTTGCCTGCCACAGCCTTGGCAATGCCGTGCCCAATGCCAATTGATGAGCCCATACAAAACATATAATCATACACTTGCATCGGAGAAAAACCAGCAATCATATAGCAACCAATATCGCCCCCAAATATAGTGCCTTCGGGCGCCGCTTTTTTAATAGCCGCAAACACTCGCCAATATGGGCACATCGGCGTAGTGCAAAAACGCGGGCTATGTTTGATAGTTTTGAAATTTGTCGGCGCGACTGGCGCTTTTTTGCCAGTTATTCCAGCCAAAGCTATCACAATCTGTTCAGGCTTGAGCTCGCCTACTTCTGGCAAAATATTTTTGCCAAAAATTTCTAACCTGGGGTTAACTTCTTTGGCCAAACATTTTATTTCTCTTTCCAAATAAGGGTCAAGCTCTTCAACTATCAAAACTTTCTTTAACGGCTTAATAAAATTTTTAATTTTTTCTTCAGCCAAAGGATAAAAAAATCCTAGCTTTAAAATTGGTAAATCTAATTGTAAATTTTCCATTGCTTCCTTGACATGAAGATAGCCTACTCCACTGGCAATAATACCAATTTTATTATTAGCGCCGCTTAGCTGGTTAACTTGACTTTTTTCAGCATATTCTTTAATCTTTTCTATTTTGTCTAACAGCTCTTGGTGCATTTCCAATACTCTTGGAGGCATCGTGACAAACTGATGTTTGTTGGATACAAACTTAGCCGCCCCGAGGTCTGACCCCGGGGTAAGCTTTCCCAAATCAACAACGGCTCGTTGGTGGGCCACGCGAGTGGTTAGGCGCACCATCACTGGCAAACTAAATTTTTCAGAAATCTCAAAGCCTAATTTGATAAAGTCTGAACACTCTTGACTGTCCGAAGGCTCCAATACCGGAATATGAGCTAATTGAGCAAAGCCTCGAGAGTTTTCCTCGGATTGAGCCGAGCTATGACAAGAGGGATCATCAGCCACCACCAAAACTGTCGGGCCTTTTGAGCCGGTATAAAGAAAAGGCAATAAACTGTCAGACGCCACATTAACACCGAAATTTTTCATGGCGCAAAGACATCTCAACCCCGAAAAACTGGCGCCAATTACCGCTTCAATAGCCAGCTTTTCATTGGTGGAAAATTCAAAATAAAGCTGGTTGTTGTTTTTAGCAATTTTGGCAAACTCATTACCAATTTCCGAAGCTGGCGTGCCCGGATAAGTAGCCACAAACTGCACCCCAGCCTGCAAAGCGCCCTGCACGATAGCTTCGTTGCCCAAAAGAATAGCTTTTTGTAAGTTTTCGTTCATATTAAATTATCTTAGCACATTTTTTGAAAAACGAAAAAAGAGGCATCGGAATATTTTTCATTTTTTATACACTTTAATAGTGTATAATATTTTTTGGAAAAACTTCCGTTACCTCTTTTGTGCTTGGTCGGGCGAGTAGTTTTGAAGCTACGTCTCCAGCCTGTGAGCTGGCGTCTTCAGTGGACCATCGCCCATAAAAATTGGCGCGCGTCATGCCTTTTTTAGGAAAGTCTGTTATCCCAAGCATAACACGCATAAGATTTTAAGTTGCAAGAAAAAAGCAACAAAATCGCTCTTTCCTCGCGCCTCAAACAACAATGCTATATCTTAGCTAAAATCTAAAAAATGTCAAGAGATAACGCCCCCTCCCAGCAATTCATCTCCCTGATACCAAACAACTGACTGGCCTGGAGTGATGGCTCGCTGGGGTTGAGCAAAAATAATTTTGTATTTATTGAGGCTAATTTTTTGCATAGCTTTTATTTTGGCGGGCTTGGCGCCATATCTTATTTTGGCCTGAAAATTATGAAAATTTGCCGGCTCCCCTCCCGAAAGCCAATTCACTTTTTGGGCTATCAGCTCTCTGCTTAATAAGTCGTTTTCATCTTGGCTAATAATTAAAACATTCTTTTTTATATCCTTGGCCACCACAAAATAGGGAAGGGCAGACCTTCCCTTTTCTGCGGGAATGTTGATGCCTTTGCGCTGGCCAATAGTGTAAAACCAAAGGCCTTGGTGCTCGCCCAAAACTTGCCCTTTAGTATCAACAATCTCGCCAGCGCCCCGAGGTCTGACCCCAGGGCAATTCTTTTTTAGAAAATCTTGAATATTTATATCTTGTAAAAAACAAACATCATTCGATTCTGGAGTAGCAAAGGTTGGCAAGCCAAATTCTTTGGCCATTTCTCGGACTTTTTGCTTGCTTACAATTCCGCCCAGCGGAAATATAACCCGCTTTAATTGGCTTTGTTTTAATTGCCACAAAAAATATGTTTGATCTTTTTGCTCAAACTTTGCTTTAAGCAATCTCCCATTTTCGGTTCGCGCATAATGGCCAGTGGCTAAAAAATCACAACCAAGTTCTCTGGCTTTTTCCATCAACAGTCCAAACTTAATTTTGGCGTTGCAAACCACACAAGGGTTGGGTGTTATACCCTTTCGATAACTATCAACAAAATAATCAACAACGCAATCCTTAAATTCTTTTTGAAAATCAAAAACAAAAGTTTTTATACCCAAAACTTTGCCAATTTGTTTAACATTTTGGGGAAGGGCAGACCTTCCCTTGGCTTTCCATAAGCGCATATGAAAGCCAACCACCTCATAGCCCTGCTGTTTTAGCAAAGCGCAAGCTACCGATGAATCCACTCCCCCGGATAACGCCACTGCCACTTTTTTACTTTTGTTCAATAATGCCATATAATAAATTAACATAACAGAATAATCATGAAAAATCAAAAAATTCAAAATATTCTATTTGTAATAATTTTAGTTATTGTTTTAGCGCTTTTCTTGCTTTTATTAAAGCCCTATCTTACTATTATCATTGCCAGTGGCGCCTTGGCGATCGTTTTTACCCCACTTCATAAAAAAATTACCATATTACTCAAGCAGAAAAAAACACTAGCCTCTTTAGTGACTGTCGCGCTTGTCGCTTTGATTGTTGCAACGCTCTTGTTTTTAATCGGCTTTCAAGTTTATAAAGAGGCCTTGGGTCTTTATGGCAGCCTTTCTAATAACAATTTCGACCAGCTTAATAGCTTAGCCAATAAAATTGAAAAAACCACTCAAAAATTATCGCCGGGCTTTTCTCTAAATCTCAACGCTCAAACGATTATGTCGCCTGTTTTAAGCTTCACTACTGGACACTTGAGGGGATTATTTTCGGGAGCAGCCAAACTTTTGCTTGACTTGTCGCTTGGCTTAATCACTTTGTTTTATTTTTTCAAAGAAGGCCCTTCTATAAAAAAATA
>JAPLWE010000040.1 GCA_026396705.1 Candidatus Gribaldobacteria bacterium | reverse complement strand
TGTCGCTTTGATTGTTGCAACGCTCTTGTTTTTAATCGGCTTTCAAGTTTATAAAGAGGCCTTGGGTCTTTATGGCAGCCTTTCTAATAACAATTTCGGCCAGCTCAACAGCTTAGCCGATAAAATTGAAAAAACCACTCAAAAATTATCGCCGGGCTTTTCTCTAAATCTCAACGCTCAAACGATTATGTCGCCTATTTTAAGCTTTACTACTGGACACTTGAGAGGATTGTTTTCGGGAGCAGCCAAACTTTTGCTTGACTTGTCGCTTGGCTTAATCACTTTGTTTTATTTTTTCAAAGAAGGCCCTTCTATAAAAAAATATATCTTTGATATAAGCCCTCTCTCTGACAAAAACAACGACAATATCTTTAACACTCTCAAAAGAACAATCAACGCCTCTGTAAAAGGCGGTTTATTAACCGCTATTTTACAAGGATTCGTAGTTGGAATTGGTTTTTTAATTTTCAGCATACCCAATGCCGCTCTTTGGGGAACCGTTACTATAATTGCTTCATTCATACCGGGAATTGGTATGGCTCTGATAGTTGTGCCGGCTGTTTTATATCTTATTATTGCCGGTAAGCTTTTAGCGGCTATGGGCTTTTTAGCCTGGGCTTTTATCTTAAACACTATTATTGATAATATTATTAGCCCTAAATTAAAAAAAGGAGCAGGATTGCACCCTTTACTTATCTTATTTTCGGTTTTAGGAGGAATTTCTTTGTTCGGCGCCATGGGCATTTTAATCGGGCCCATGATTGCCAGCTTATTAGTTGTTCTCTTAAAAATCTACCCAGAAATTATTTTAGAAAACAAATAACTAATTCGCTGATACTTTGTCTTTTTGCAACTGTTGATGACGCTTAGCCAATTTTTCGGGAATTGGCTTTTTGTTTTTGCTTAAGTAATCATAAATCGCTTCCAATAAAGCGTCACCAGCCAGCACCGAGCAATGGATTTTGATTGCGGGCAGGCCGCCCAACTCTTGGACAATTTCTTGACGGTCAAAATTCATGGCTTGCTCCAAGGTTTTGCCCTTAACTAAATCAGTGAGCATTGACGAAGAAGCAATGGCTGAAAGACAACCATAGGTTTCAAATTTGATATCTTTGATAATTTCTTGTTTTTTGGCGTTTTTGCCTACTTTAATATAAAGCTTCATGACATCTCCACATACCAAATTTCCCACCTCGCCCACAGCGTCATGATTTTTCATCTTGCCGTAATTGTGGGGCTTATTAAAATGCTGCAAAACTTTTTTTGAATATGGAATCATATTGATAATTATTTAAGAGGTGAAATTGCTCTCAATCGCTTGATAATATCAGGTAAAACTTTCAGCGTATAATTAATTTCTTCTTGGGTGGTATATTTGCCCAACGAAAACCTAATAGAGCCATGGGCTTGCTGATGAGATAGTCCTAAAGCCATTAAAACATGGCTGGGCTCCAAACTGCCCGAAGCGCAAGCCGAGCCAGTAGAAACAGCAATGCCTTTTTGATCTAAAGCCATTAAAATGCTTTCACCCTCTACTCCCGCAAAACTGATATTGGCGTTATTGGGCAAGCGATGATCGCGCGAGCCATTTAAGCTTGTTTTGGGTATATTTTTCAAAATTCCATCAGCTAGCCTATCTCTCAACTTTTCTAAATTTTTCATTTTTCGTTTTTCATTTTTAATTTGCTCTATCGCCTCCCCCAAGCCCGCGATAGCCGCCACATTTTCCGTGCCCGGCCGCAAGCCCTGTTCCTGATGCCCGCCAAACATTATTGGCTCAATAGCCACGCCCTTTTTAACATACAAAGCGCCAACACCCTTGGGACCATAAATTTTATGGCCAGATAGTGTTAATAAATCCACGCCCAATTTTTGAACATCACAATCCAAGTAATTAGCCGCCTGCACCGCGTCAGTATGAAAAATGATTTTTTGATTAACAGCTTTAATCGTTTTGCCAATTTCAGCGATTGGCTGAATAACGCCGATTTCATTATTGGCATACATTATAGAAATTAAAACAGTATTAGGCCTAATGGCTTTTTCTACCTGTTCAGGAGTTATTAAGCCATTCTTGTCCACAGACAAATATGTTGCCTCAATTTCGCCCAACTTTTCCAAATGTTTTATTGGCTCTAAGACTGCTGGGTGCTCAATGATGGAAGTAACAACATGATATTTCGAGTTTTTTATCACACCCAAAATCGCTAAATTATCTGCTTCAGTGGCTGAACCAGTAAAAAAAACTTCTGCCGCGAAGCAGTTAAAAAATTTAGCTATGTTCTGGCGAGACATTTCCACCGCCTCGTGAGCTCGCTGGCCAAATTGATGAAGAGAGGAAGCGTTGCCGTAAAATTTTCCCGAATAAGGCTTCATTGCTTTGGCTACCTCTATGCTTTGAGGAGTGGTGGCGGCATAATCAAGATAAACTTGTTTCATATTACTTCTTAAATTCAGAAATGGCGTCGCGAAAAACAACCCAAGCTATTACCAAAATAATTAGCGCGCCAATTAAAATACCTGAAAAAGTTACCATAAACTATTTAATGTTATTTTTACTAATCAGTAAATAAAAACCAACTATCACTAAAGCAATCGGCCAAAAAAGATCCCACTTAAACCAAGAAATATCAATCAACCCGCCCAAGAAAGACGTCCCGCCTAAAATTATAATAGCCAGCCCGACCACTCTCTTTTTATCATGGAACCATGATTGACCAGTTGACTGGGATTGCTCAATCACAGGTAGCTCCTCGGCCACAGCTGGCTCATTAGAAACCACTTGCCCCTTGCCTTCGCTCTTTTTTAATTCCTTTATTTTATTGGCCAGTTTTTCTTCGCTTCTTTTCAAAGTAGCTGAAAAAGAAGCAACCCTATCAGTAATGTTGCCACCGCCTTCATTGGGCACAATTAGCCAAAATAAGACATAAAGCAAAATGCCCAAGCCATGCACCAAGGCCAAGGCCACAAAAATAATTCTGACCAAAACTGGATCTATCTTAAAATACTCGCCCAAGCCCCCAGCCACTCCAGCTATAATGCGCTCTTGTTTGGCGCGATATAATTTTTTAGTTGATTTTTCCATATATTTTTGTCTATTCGTTAGACATTCTTACTATACGCCAAAATCAACTTTTTTTCAATATAATTGAATGGTTCGTGGCTTAATATCGCTACCGAAAAATTGGCTGCCTAATTTTTGAAACTTGTCAGTGAGGTCGGTAGTTAAAAACTCCAGATGACCATTCCGCGACAATTGTTGTTCTATTAACGGGTGTCGCGATAAATAATCAGCCAATTTTTTAGCTACTACTTTGCCTTCCGAGATAACCGCTATCTTAGAGCCAACAATTTGCTTAATTTTCTTTTCCAAAATTCCATAGTGGGTGCAACCCAAAACCAAAGTGTCTATATTTTTTTGTAAAAGCGGTTTAAGATATTTTGCTATAGCTAAATCAATCATAGGTGAGTTATGCTCGCCCTCTTCCACTAATGGCACCAGCAAAGGAGCGGGATTTTGAAAAACCTGAATGCTTGGCTTGATTTTTTTAATTTCCCTAATAAATGCCAGGCTATTCACTGCCCCGCTAGTGGCAATAACCCCCACGCGATTGTTTTTAGTTTTCGCGACGGCTTGTTCGGCCGCTGGGATTAAAACCCCCAATACCCTGCAATCAAAATAATGCTTCGGTAAATAATCTTGCTGAATTTTAGCTAAAGCTTCTGATGATGCCGTGTTGCAAGCCAAAATAATTAACCGACACCCCCGCTTAAACAAAAAATCAACCGATTGCTCGGTAAATTGATAAATTACTTCTTGGCTGCGGGTGCCATAAGGCGTTCGAGCTGTATCGCCCAAATAAAGATAATCATATTGAGGCAATGACCGAACAATTTCTTTGAGAATGCTCAAACCGCCAAACCCCGAGTCAAAAACTCCTATAACGCCATCTTTAGTAGGCATAATTTTTAATCTTCAACAACAATATCGTCAAAAATCACCGGGACTTTTTTCTGCATCTCTCGCAAAAGCGGAACAGCAATTTCCCTCATTTGAGGATGCGAGGCTTTGCTAGTGCGTAATTTGAAAAAATGCCGCCAGGCCCGCAAGTTATAAGTGATAACAATTTCTGTTTTTAAGGAGTTGGGTAAAACTGTTCTGGCCTCTTGAGGCGAGGCGCCTAATTCGCGTAATTTATTGTAGGCCTGTTCGCAAGCCATCATGGCTTCCTGCCAAACCTGTCGCTGTTCGGGTTTGTCTTGGAAAAAAAACGGCTCAATAACCACAATACTGCCGCTTTTATTATAATCGCAATAACGGGTAGATTCTTGGCTGTAAGAAGCAATGCGGTGGCGAACAATTTCGTGGGTTATGCCTCTATCGCAAACTACACGCACAGTAATTTTTTCATGTTCAATCACTGATTCGTGGCCGTTTTTAATCAAACCCTTAATCAAAGTTGCGGCCGAGCCGGGCCTGATTTTATCTTCGCTTTTATAGCAAGTGCGGGCGTATCTTTCTAAGTTAGCCAGAATTTTTTCGCCGTCAACTTGATCCTCAAAAATAAAAAATGGTTTAATGGCTTCCATATTAGTAGGACTTACGCTGATGTTTGGGGCTCGGAAAGCTAATTTCAAGGAGCCGCTCGCCCCCCAGCGAGGGGCTCGCTTAGTCCTCGGCTCGCTCGTCGCCTAAGACGGCGACACCATGCCCGCTCGCCTGCGGAAACTCCTTGAAATTACTTTCCTCGCCCCAAACGCGTAAGTCATATTAGCTACCGCTAACTCCTAAGAGTTCAACTTCAAAAATTAAGGTGGCATTGGGCGGGATGGGGCCCTGGCCTTGAGCGCCATAGCCAATTGATGACGGGATAATCAATTTGCGTATTTCGCCCACCTTCATTCCCAAAACGCCCAAGTCCCAGCCTTTGATAACAGCACCCGTGCCCAAAACAAAATCAAAGGGTTTGTTGCGGTCGCGGCTGGAATCAAACTTGGTGCCATCTTCCAAGGTACCCACATAATGCACCAAAACATCATTGCCATTTTTGGCCTCCTGACCCGTGCCAACCTTAAGTATCTGATATTTCAAACCGCTCGGGCCATCAATAAGGCCAGCCGAGCTTTGCTCACCAATAGTAGTAGTTGAAGCAACAGTAGATGTTCCTTGAGTGGTTGTAGCCACAGCCGGCGTTGCCTGCGGCTGGTTTTTGCCAACAACAAACCAGTAATAAACCCCGCCCACCACCGCCAAAAGAACAAAAAATATAATAAAGTTCAAAAGATATTGCGACATAATGTTAATAATTAATAATTAATAATTTTCGATTTTTATTATTTTACATTTAACAACCAAATTAAGCAAGGGCAGTCCCCTCTTAATCCTTTTTTATTTTTTAAATAAAAATCCGCAAAGATTGGTGTTCCCTCTGCGGAAATTGAAAGTGAGTTAAACGACTTTTTAATTTTTTGTTTCATAAATTTATTTCATTTTTTAACTTTTTCTGATTCATAAATTACATAGACAATTGTTAAAGTAGAAACTATTCCAATATAAAATCCTTTCAGAAACTCATTTTTTACCAATAATTCTAATATTAAAAAACCTATCAAAGCAAAAGCTACTAAACCAACGCTTAATAAAAAATTTATAATTCCTTTTTTCATAATTTTAATAATAATTTGCTGGTTGCGATAAAACCGCCCCGATGGTTCGGGTTCATTATATCAACTTTTCTTGTCCGCCGAGCTCTTTGTAGACTTTCTGAATTTCCTTTTGAAAAGTTGGCAAGTCCTCTTTGATAGTTTTCCAAACAATATCTTTATCAATACCAAAATAATCATGAACCATAACATCTCTCATTCCAGTCGCTTTGCTCCAAAGAATATGTTTGTATTCTCTTCTTAAGCCAGCGGGTAAATTTTTTACCGCTTCGCCAATAACTTGTATCCTGCAAATTACCGCATCTTGCGCCAGCCCGTTCTCGGCAAATTCCTTTTTTGTTAACTTTCCTGTGTATGAATTTATTGCTTCTATGCTTTCTAAAATATGGGATAGAAAAATTTTAGGATCTTTTTTCATAAATAATTTTTTGGTCTTTTAGTATAGTATTTCTCAAAAGAGGATGGATTGCGTTATAAGTTAAAAGATCAACCTTGCGGCGCAATTTTTCTTCCAGTTCAAGCTTAAAGCCAACAAAACCAAACAAACCAGGCTCTTTATTTTTATTAAACTCTACCAACAAATCAACATCGCTCTTTTTTGTGGCTTCGCCTCGAGCTTGGGAACCAAAAAGAGCGGCCTTTTTCACGCCTTGCTTTTTTAATATTGGTATAATTTTTTTAGCGATTTCTTGTTTGCTCATACACTGCTATTTTAGCACAAAAAACCACGAAACAAAACTGCCTTTGCTCAACCATTATTTTTGCTGGCGAATTCGCAGATGCTTTTGAAGTCGCAGAACTGGCAATGCCAGCCGGGTTTGGCGGTGAAGTCGCTGGTTTTGATTTGTTCAACTTGTTCAATGATTTTTACCTTAAGATCATCTTTTTCTTTTTCAGCGCCCAAAAACGAAATCATTTCTCCCTCGCTAAGATAATAATAGCCAAGCTCTACTGGTTTTAATCCTAAAGATTCTTCGGCGGCTATTTGATAAAGCAAAAGCTGGATTTTGTTTTCTTTGGTTATTTTTTCTTTGCTCTCTCCCGTTTTGTAGTCCAGCAAACGAACCCCGCCCGCCACCTGATCGATACGATCAATTTTACCTTTCAAGGTGATGTCTTTTATTTTTAGCTTAAACTCAACTTCTAAGGCTGGCTGGCCTTGATATTGGAAAATTTGGGGCTGTTCTTTAGAAAAATTTTGGTAAAAATCTTTTAACATTTTCTTGCCCGCTTGATAATAATCCTGCTCTTGTTTTTTGCTATCAAACCACTCGTTAAGCCATTGGCTTTCGTAAATTTTGAGCAGTTCGGCCTCGCTAATGGCTATGGCTGGTGGCTTGGCCGAATTCGTCGCGCCAAAAAGATTGTTTTGTTTTTTAGAATTAACTTGATTAAGTGTTTGTAAAAATTCATAAAGCGTGTTGTGCATAGCTCGGCCAAAAGTAAACGATGGCCTGCCCCGCACTGGCACTTTCAAAATATGCGCTAATTTATACTGATAAGGGCAAGTGTCAAAAGCGGCTAATTGAGTGTAAGAAAAGTGCTCGGGCAGAATAACAACTGGCGCTTTCTTTTTGATTTTAATTTTGGGCTCAATAAAACCAGCCGATCCGCTTTTGGCAAAATATTTTAGCTGACCAAAACCCATTTCCGTTAAAAACAAAGAAATTTTCTTTTTTCTTAGCCCCCCGTAATCGTCAGCTGATGTAAAAAATAATCCTTGTTTGGCACGAGTAATGGCCACATAACAAAGCCGTCGCTCTTCTTGCAAGTGCATATCACCCTCGGGCAGTTTCTCTTTAATTAACTGGGCTGGTATTTCAATGGGGTCATTGCGCTCGCTTGAAGGAAACCGACGGTCAACCATACCGCCCATAAAGACATACTTAAACTCCAAGCCCTTAGCTCCGTGAATGGTCATTATTTTAATTAAGTCCGGACCTTGATCCGGATCAAAGGCCAGCTTGCCTTGCTCGTCTGACTCCAGCTCCAAATTAAGCTGGGCCATAAAATTTTTAAGCGAGCTGTCAGGATTGGCCTGTTCGAAATCTTTGATTCTTTTATAAAACTGCGCCAAGTAATCTAGCTCCTCCCTGTTTTCAGTGGTGGTTAATTTTTTCAAGTAGCCTGAGTCCTCCAGCAAAGCAATAAAAATTTCCGAGATATTTTTATCCCTAGATAAAGCTGTATGCTTTTTAATCAAAGCCAAAAAACTATTCAGGCTGGAAGCGGTTTTGGGAGTAAGCCCTTTGACTAAGGCAAAGCTAGAAACCGTCTCAAAAAGCGACTGGGCTTTTTGGTGGCTGAAATGCGTCAAACGCATCAAGTCATCAGGCGATATCTGCCATGATGGCCAGCTTAACACGCGAAACATCGCCGAGCTTTCATGATAATTATCCAGCAGTTTCAAGTAAGCAATGATGTCCATAATCACTGGCTTGAAATAAAGGCCTTGCGAAGCTAAAAACTGATAAGGCAAGTTAGCTCTTTCAAAAGCGCGCGCGAAAGAGTTGGCGGTGTCGTTGGATCTGGCTAAAACAGCAAAATCATTAAAACCAACATCTTTATTTTTTTGTAAAATTTGCGCGATTTTCTGAACAACCCCCGAGGTCTCGCCACCCAATGTTTTGAAATGCAAATGCTCCACTATGCCAGAGGCTTCTTTTTGCGCGATGAGCTTTTTGTTAATGCCTGAAATGAACTCTAAGCGATTGGGATTGTTGGCCTGAATAAAATTATAAGCCAAATCTAAAATATTCTGGCTGGAGCGATAATTTTTCACCAAAAAGATTTCTTTAACCTTAGGAAAATCCTGCTTAAACTGGGTAATATTGCTCACCGAAGCCCCGCGAAATTTATAAATGGAATTATGCACCACTACCCCATTGGCGAAAAAGTTATGAGTTTTGTCTATTTCTAAATCATAAACAATTATATTCTTTTCCTCTTCTCTAATATCAACGATTTCGTCATAAATAATTTCACGGCCTGCCTTAATGGGTAGATAATGGCCTAAAACCAAATTTTTAGCCGGCATCAAAATAGCTGGAAAACTTCGTTGTCTGTTTTCATTTCCTGTCAAAGAATTTTTTAAAGCCAGATTAAACTTTATTTCAACAATCCCGCCAGTTAATTTCTGTAAATGTTGAACTATTTTGCCCAACTCTTGCAAATCCTGATGTTCTAGTTTCAGCACCATGCCCTTTTTGGCCTTTTTAAGATGAAAACCTGCCTTTGTCAGCTTAGATATAGTGTTTGAATCTGAAGTCTCAATGCTTAAATAATGTTTTATCAAAGGATTTAAAAGTAATTCTTTCTTTATCCTAATATGATCTTTGCTACGATAGTTGCGATGGCACATACGCAGGTTAATCTTAATCCTAATTTTATTGCCTCGCGTCACCGCTTCCAAGCAAAAATGATGCGAATCTAAATCAATATTCAAATCCTTAGCCATTCTTTGCGCATTATTTTCAACGGCTAAATCTTGATACAGCTTTATTAATAAATCACCTTGAATAACAATATTTTCTCTCGCCTGGAAACAACTGGTTGGGATTCCATATTTCAACGACCACAATGTTTCATAATAGCGAGCCTCAATTTCTGTTTTGAACGCTTTCACCGCCAAAATCTTATCAACCGAACGCTCCAATCTCGTTCTGCTAATTAAATCATTAGTAGTACCCATCCTCCAACCCAATCCTTGTCGATGCATTAAATAAACATAACAATACTGATGATTTTTATGGACTTGAGGCACAAAACAAAACATCTTGTGATTGTCCGTAGCCTGAACCTGAAGGCCACTTTTGGTTTTGATAGTTAGCAAACGCGCTTTCTTCTGCCGCTTGAATACTTTATTGACATGGCTGACACCAATATGCCCCTTACCCACGGCTGTTAAAACTTCCTCCCCTTTTTTGATGGCTCTAATTTCTTTTTCGCCATCTCTAACAGCAACCAGAGCATTACCCGGCAAACATTGGTCATCGTCGGCGCAGACAGCCAGATTGTTTTTGGGTGCGGCTAAAATTTTGATTAGCTCATATTGCGCCCAGTTGGTGTCTTGAAATTCGTCCACCAAAATATACTTAAAACGAGCCCGGTATTTTTCTAAAATGGCCGGCCGCTTTTGGAAAAGTTGCAAACAATAGTTAATCAGGTCGCCAAAATCCAGCAAACTGTTGTCCAGCAAAATCTTTTGATAAGTATGGTAAGCGCCAGCTATTTCTTTAACGCGCTCGACCTCGGCGCCCTCGGGCAAATCGGTTAAGTTTGATTTTAGCTCGTCAGCGTATTTCAGATAATCTGGTGGATAAATCATTTGATCTTTGCAACGAGAAAAATGAGAGAGCAAAGCGTGAATAAATTTTAGCGGATTGCCCAATGGCCGATAATAATTCAAAGCAAACTTATCTAAGTTTTGCCTCACTAAAAGCCAAGCCGCTGTTGTGTCAATCAGCTTAAAGTTGGTGGGCAGGCCAATATCCAAGCCGTTTTCCCGCAAAACCCTTTCGCAAAAAGCGTGAAAAGTTGATATCCAAAGCTCGTGATAGCCAAAAGGCAAAAGCCGATCTACTCGGTCTTCCATTTCCGCGGCGGCTTTTTCCGTGAAAGTGACAGCTAAAATTTCTTCGGGCTTGGCTAATCCTTGTTCAATCAAACCAGCAATCCTCTCGGTAATCACTGTGGTTTTACCAGTGCCCGCCCCAGCCACAATCAACAAAGGCCCGCTGCCAAATAAAACCGCTTCTCTTTGCTCTTTATTTAAATTGTTTAAGTTTTTGGCCATATTAAAATTGCAATTCACTGCCTATACCCAAATCAATTTTATCAGATAGGCCAGCCTTAATTTCTAAAACATATCGGGCAGGCTGTTGATTGCGATAGCTTGGGCATTTATCGCTTAGGCAAGGCTGGGCATCTTTAGCAATGCCTACCACTTTCTTATCTTTATCAAGAAAAATAATATCCAAAGGAATTAAAGTGTTTTTCATCCAAAAAGAATGACTCCCCTCATACGGCAGAATAAACAGCATAGCTTCATTTTCCATCAGATTTTTACGGAACATCAACCCCTTGGCAATAGTAAAGCGATTATTGGCTACCTCCGCTTGCCAGCAAAAGTCATTAAAACAAACCTTGGCTTTCTGATTATGAAAAATTACAAAATAGCCAATTAGCCCAGCTGTTATCAGCAAGCCTGCTATTACTAACCCAGCTTTAATCAACAAAATCTTCTTCATATTTATTTTATCTTACCATAAAATTTATATTGCCGAGCAATAAAAAAACAAGGCCCTAATTCTAATGCCTTATTTTCAATAAAGACAAAATAGAATTAGGGCCTAAAATATCTTAAAGGTCCCACCAATTTCTCCTTGGTCGAGACATTGACGCCTCCCGAACTGGCTCGGGTTTCTGTTTTGGTTTAGGTGGCTCTGGTTTTGGTGGCGGAGGTGGGGGCGGTTCTTTTGGAACAACAACCCTCAGATAAATTCCCGGCACGCCCGGGAGATTAACCGCCTTTATCCTGTTTTTTCCTTTTTCTATTGATCTTGGCATTCTCTTTCCTCCTGTTTTATCCTAGATACCGCTTCTAGAATGAACGTTTTCTTTTGTCTTATGACACATCTGCCTTGCGGAATAACGCAAAGGCATTCCACTTTTTCACCATCAATATCACAGTATTGACGGCCATCTTCGTCCATATCTATCTGATAATAGACACAAACACCAAAGTTCAATCCGTAATTGCTAGCCAGATAAAAAATAAATTGTCTGGCCTTAAACGGATCCCAATACAAGCTATGAGGCAACAACTCAACCAACTTAAAATATCGATCCTCAAGACAAGTTGATTGATAGAGGGGCTCAATAAATTTTGCGATAAAGCTCGGGTCGCCCTCAATTTCTCCAATAATCTGCCTGATTGATTGTTCCACCAGTCTCACCTCCTTCCATTAAAGAATAGAATATTTTGTAAATAAAAAACTTCTGCCCCCATCTTTCACCAATAACCCCAAAAAGTCAACTAAAATTATGTTTTATTTTTCATTTACCTTTTTCAAAATTGCTTTGATGTAGCTATTTTTCATTTTTGTATAGACAGCCCTTTCGCCCTTGGCTTCTTTATGCAAAACCAGTTTTAACTTAAAATAGTTTTCCGCTTCTTCGGGATGTTTCCGTAAATAATCACGAAACGCTAAAAAATTTCTGTAAGTGGCACTGCCAATAACAACCAGATGAATATGAAAATCACCGCGCCTACTTTCTTTAACACTGCTCAAAAATATTTTACCCTTCTCCTTGGGATGAATATGCCCAAAACCAATTTGCCATAGCCCAGCAATCAATTTTTCCACTCCCTGCCAATCTTTTACCCCAATCATCATATCAATAATCCCCTTACCGCCCAAACCGCTTACCGCGGTGCTGCCAATATGATGCACCTCAACGTCTTGGGCAATAGCCATAATCTCTTGCTTCTTTTTCTCAAAGTCCTTGGCAAACTTTTGATAATAAGGATAAATTTTTATAATACTCATAGATAGATTATCTACCAGACTTTATTTCAATAACATCGCCGTCTTGGACTATGTATTCTTTGCCTTCAGTGCGAATGAGACCTTTTTCGCGAGCTCTCGCAAAACCGCCCGAATTGAGTAAATCCTGCCAGTTGATCACTTCCGCTTTAATAAAAAGCTCTTCAAAGTCACTATGAATAGCGCCACCGGCTTGCGGGGCTTTATCTCCCTTTTTAATTGTCCAAGCCCTTGTTTCATCCGGGCCGGTGGTTAGAAAAGTGAGCAAGCCCAAAATTTCATAGCATTTTTTAATTAAAGTTTTCAAGCCAGATTCTATTGGCAAGCCAAATGACAATCGTTCATCCTCTGTCATATCCACTGCCTCAAACTCGGTTAAAATATCTAGAACTAAATATGGCCAATTATTTTTTTCAAAAGTATTTTTAACTTCTGCTGATATATCGTTTTCAGCGCCGTTAAACAAATAAAGACGATTCTTTAAGGTAAGCAAGCAAGTGTTTTTTAAGATTTCTTTTTCTTCATCAATGAGATTGGATTCGCTCAAAACAATTCCCTTGTCTAGCAATTCTTTGGCCTTTTGCAAAACAGCTACTTCTTTGATGGCTTCTTTTTTGCCTATTTTGGCTTCCTTTTCCGAAGAAACTAGCCGTTTCTCTATGGTATCTAAATCCTTCAAGATTAGTTCGGTGTCTAAAATTTCCTTATCGCGCAAAATATCAATAGTTTCTTGCGTGTTGATAATATTTTCATTGGCAAAGGCTCGTAGCACATAAATAATAGCATTGGTTTCTCGAATATGCGCCAAAAACTGATTGCCCAAGCCCTCCCCCTGGCTAGCCCCCTTCACCAAGCCAGCAATATCCACAAAATCAATAGTGGCGTAAATTTTCTTAGCCGAGCGAGTAAGTTCGGCTAACCTCTCTACCCGCTCATCAGGCACGGCCACCACGCCCACATTGGGGTCAATAGTGCAAAAAGGGTAGTTTTCCCTGGGCACTTCTTTTTTAGTAATTGTTTGAAACAAAGTTGACTTGCCCACATTAGGCAAGCCAACAATACCAATACTTAATTTCATATGTTTTAATAACTTTTAGGCAAAGGAAATTTGAGGCAAAGCTGTTTCACTTTTTGGCTGGATTTTTTCACTACCAAACTTTGAGCGATAATTTTATTACGAGTGTCTTTCTTTTTCTCATCTTCCAAGCCAAGCTGAAGATTTTTTTTAATCTTAACAATATCATCAATAATTTCAACTATCAGGCCAGCGATAAATTTCATTTCTTTTTCTTTCATGCCCCTACTGGTGATGGCTGGGGTGCCCAAACGAATGCCTGAAGGATAAAACGGCGGGTTGGGATCGTAAGGCACGGCGTTGCGGTTGGCCACAATGCCGCCTTGCTCTAAGGCTTCAGCAATTAAATTACCCGAAATCTTAAATTCTTGCAAATCAATTACCAGCAAATGAGTGTTGGTGCCGCCAGCGCAAAGCTTAAGCCCGCTCTTTTTCAAGCATTCAGCCAAATAAGCGGCATTTTTAATTACTTGCTGGCCATATTTAATAAATGATGGCTTTTGCGCTTCTTTTAAGGCCACCGCAATGCCCGCAATATTATTTTCGTGCGGGCCGCCCTGCAAGCCCGGGAAAACAGCTTTGTCAATTTTGTCGCCCATTTGCTGATCAGCTTTTAATCCTTTGTCAGTAACCATAATTAAAGCGCCCCGTGGCCCTCGCAATGTTTTGTGAGTAGTGGCAGTGATAATATGGCAATAAGGCATTGGATCGGGATAAACTTTAGCTAAAATTAATCCCGCCACATGCGACATATCAGCCATCAATAAAGCGCCACATTTTTCAGCGATTTGCGAAAATCGCTTAAAATCCAAAGCCAAAGGATAGGCAGTGATGCCGGCAATCAGTATTTTTGGTTTTTCTTTTAAGGCAATTTCTTCAAGGGCGTCATAATCAATCAGTCCTTGCTCATTAACATAGTAAAAAACACTATCAAAAAAAGTGCCTGAAACATTAACTTTCAAGCCGTGAGTAATGTGCCCGCCTTGATCCATAGCCAAGCCCATAATTTTATCGCCGGGCTTCAACAAAGCAAAATACACCGCCAAGTTAGCGGGTGAACCCGACAAAGCTTGAACATTGCAATAAGGCACACCAAAACACTTTCTAACTCTCTCTCGGCACAACTCTTCTATCTTATCGTAGTTTTCTTGCCCCTGATAATAACGCTTAAAAGGGTAGCCCTCGCAATACTTATCTTGCAATAAAGAGCCGACCACTTCCCGCACAGCTTGCGAAGTGTGATTTTCTGAAGGAATCATCATTAAAGTTTGCGCTTGGCGTTTTTCTTCAGCTTTAATAATATTGGCTATTTGAGGATCAGTTTTGGCAAGATATGGCATAAATATAATTAATTATTTTTTCTTGGGGCATCTTAAGCAAACATCACGCGTAGACATAGGCGCTTGATCGCAAGAAGTATAGTTTTGAAACTGCTCGCAGATAGCCTCATTAGGCGCCCACTTAACATCTGGCGTTTTGAGCGATATTTCGGGCACAGTTACCATAAAATCGCTTTCAGGCACTATATTTGTGTCAACGGTTATTTGAGGTTGCCAATCGTTTTGTTGCAAGTCGCTGGGCGCTAAATTATTCAAAGAAAGATTATCAGCATTAAGCAAAGCCAAGGGAACTTCAAACTTAAAGTTATTAAAATCACTTAAGGCTTTTTGAATATTGTGTTGATTAATATAAAAATAACTAGCCATTGCCAAGCCCACCACTGCTATCGTAGCTACTGAAATAAGCAATGTTTTTTTATTGAATCTAATTCTTTTAATTTTATTGATTATTTCCAACATATTAAAAACTATTTTTGTATTGCGACCAGTTGACTTGCCAATCTATCAACTGCTGTTTCAATTGCAAGCTAAAAGCTCTCAAACCGGCTAGCGAAACTCCCCCACTATCATTCATAGCGCTAGCTGTGCCCGAGCAATAAGCCACTCCATCAACAAAAATACTATCAATTCTTTGAGCTGTTTGCTGAATAGCTGCCATTTCGCCAAACGCTTTATTAAAAACAGCGCAACCGGCTTTTTCCGCTTTCTTTTGACAGCCCTTTGCTTTGTCAGAAAAGGGCTTGGCGGCTTTTTGCACCATAACAAGCAATTGATCAATCTGTGGTTGCATTTGGCTTTTTAAGGTGGGTGTTGATGAACAAAACTCTTGAGCACTGTTTTCATTTAATAAAATATCTGGTAAGGCCAGCTGTAAAACCCGATAACTGGCTTCCCCATCGCTAATCGCGGCGTCTAAAGCTTTCTCGTCGTTATTCAATAAAGCGGCTTGAACTTTTTGATTAAAATTTTGCTTAATACTTTTAAGGTAATCAACTGCTTGCTGGGTATTGGCGAATAAAGGCGACGACAAATTTTCATTTAATAATTCTTTTTCTCTTAGTCGGCTAGCGCCATTATCCACTTGACTGCTTAAAATTAAAATTGCTATTTCTTTTCTTTTTTGCAAGGCCTGGCTTTTAATCTTGTTTAACTGACCAATTCTCTTCTGCTGGTTGGCCATAATAGCGTCTCTGTTTTTTTGAACATCTTTAACTATGATTGATAAAGCGGCCGAGTCCCCGCCCAATACCTCTAATATCTTGGTTTGAGCTGATTGGCGCAATAGCGATTGAGCTTGTAAGGCCATACCAGTAAGCTGATTTTTTATTTCCGCTTGGCGATCGCTGGTGGCCTTAGTAGCGTAACCAGTTGCTTCGCTGGGCGAGGGAAATTGCATTTTAGGCAATTGAGCTACTAAAAAATCTTGCGCCATTTTGACTAATTGATTAGCCAAGCTGGTCAACTCACCCTGCTTACTGGCTCTCATTTGCGCCACAGAGGAGCGCACCTGATTTTTCTGACTAACAGGAATTTTATTTTTTAAAATATCGGCTTTGTCTTGAAAAGTTTTGGCAATCACTGAATCAATTTCTCTCAAAACACTCTGAACGGTTTTTTCAAAATTATCTAAATCGCCAAAAGCGGCTTTGGCCTGGCTATAACCAACAGCAGCGCAAACCGCTGAAATCTTTTCTTGGCCGGTTTTTTGATAATCAGCCAAGTCAGCCAGCTTACTTTGCAAATCAGGAAATTCTTTAGACGAAGAAGCGATAAAATCGCTGTAAGCGCCCACTCCCGCCAAAAACTCACCCCCCTGCCATTGGCTGTCTAAACACAATAACTCAATTAAATCTTTTTCAAAAATAAGCCCGCCGATTAAAGTATTGCCACTGTTGGTGACAGCAATAGCTGGCGTAGTAGTGGTTGGCGCTGAAATGATTGGCGTAGTAGTGGCCGCATAAACCGAAAAAGATAAAGCCACTGCGCCTCCAGCTATAATAAAACTAAAAATTTTCCAATACTTAGCTAACATATTTTTACATTATATCACAAATATTAAAACAATAAAAAAACCGTCCACAAGTTTTTACCTCCTTGGACGGTCTTTGCATTTTTTCTATGAGAAAAAATACTGCACAAGAATCGCTATAATGATTATAGCCAAAATAGTAGACACTTCCGGCCAATGCTTCTTCAACCATTTTTTCATTTATCCCACCTCCTTAGACGTTTTTTTGTAGCATCTTATAGATAAGGAGAACAATAAGAATGCCATACGATCTTTATTACAATAACCAGCACCAAAAGAACCAGCGCTGGCCAGTATTTTTTCAGCCACTTCATTTGCTCCGCCCCCTCTTTATAATGTATTGTGATGTATCTCTTTTTTTCTATTTTTAAAAAATAGAAAAACTCCAAAAAAGAAAATCACACCACCAAGTAACAAAAAAAACAAGGCTATGCTCAGATGATCTTAAGGCACCGATTACAAATCCCAAGCCAAAACTGGAAAATCCGATCCAATACTCTGCAAGCTTTTTCATTTTAATCACATCCTTTTATTAGTTTTTTAATCTGCGATGCAATACCAAGATTACTCCAAATATGAAAAAACTCAAGTATTTGTTGGCTCTTTTTTATTTTAGGAAAAAATATGATACATTGAATTATGCTTTATTTAGAAAATTGGCCAATTCAAAAAATTGAAAGCTCTGATGGGGCTTATCCTACTTTATTAAAAAAAATTTCTGACTGCCCCAAAACCTTATATTTTAGAGGCAATTTTTTAACAGGCCAGGAAAAATGCTTGGCCATAGTGGGGGCTAGGTTGGCTAGTAGCTATGGCAAAGAAATAGCTTTGAGCTTGGCTATAAATTCAAGTCGAGCTGGTTTAACTATTGTTTCTGGGCTAGCCAGAGGCATTGATAGTTGGGCGCATCAAGGCGCGCTTGAGGCTAATAGCCCAACCATCGCTGTGTTGGGCACAGGACTAGACGAACAAAGCTTTTACCCGCAGGAAAACTTAAAATTAGCTAAAACAATTTTAGAAAAAGGTGGTTGTTTAATTTCCGAATATCCAGCAGGCACCCAAGGCGCTCATTTTACTTTTCCCCAAAGAAACCGTATAATTTCAGGGTTATCGTTGGGCGTAGTAGTGGTTGAAGCTAAAATAAAATCAGGCGCTTTGCTCACCGCTAAATGGGCTAAACAACAAAAAAGAAAAATTATGGCCGTGCCCGGACCAGTTACTTCGGCTAGCTCACAAGGCTGCCATTGGTTGATTAAACAAGAAGCGCTTCTGGTAGAGAATTATAATGACATTCTGGCTGGCTTGAGTCTGTCAGCCAATACCTTGCCCAATATCTTAGATTATCAGGGCCAAAACAATGAAGAACAACAAATTATCAATGCCTTAAAAAATAAGGCTATGTCTATTGATGGCATAATAGAAATAACCGGCCTTACTTCATCAGCCGTATCAACTGCTTTATGCTCAATGGAAACAGAAGGCCAAGTAAAAAATTTAGGAGGAAACACTTACGCGCTATCGCGCTAAATTTCTAATTTCTAATTTTTAATTTCTAAAAAAATATGCAATTAATTATAGTAGAAAGTCCGACCAAAGCAAAAACAATTGGTAAATTTTTAGGCAAAAACTATAGAATTGAGTCATCTTTTGGTCATATTCGCGACTTGCCGGAAAAAGATATCGGTATTGATATTAAAAATGATTTTAAGCCCGAGTATGTTATTCCAGCCAAGGCCAAAGCCAAAGTGAAAATCTTAAAAGACGCAGCCAAAAAATCTGAAGGCATTATCTTGGCTACTGACGAGGACAGAGAGGGTGAAGCCATTGCTTTTCATTTGGCGCATATCTTGGGATTGAAAAAACCCCAACGGATTGTTTTTCATGAAATCACCAAGCCCGCCATAGAAAATGCCTTGAAAAACCCTCGGGGCATTGATGATAATTTAGTGAACGCTCAGCAAGCCCGAAGAATTTTAGACCGTTTGGTAGGCTATAAGCTGTCGCCTTTTTTATGGAAAAAAGTAATGAGGGGGTTGTCAGCTGGGCGAGTGCAATCAGTAGCGGTAAAATTAATTTGCGATAGAGAAAAAGAAATTGAAGCTTTTACGCCAGTAGAGTATTGGAGCATTGTTGCTTCGCTTCTCAAATTAAAAACTGAATTTCAAGCGGCTTTGATTGCCAAAGATGGCAAAACTATCAGCAAACTAGACATTAAAAATCAAGCCGAGGCAGATAAAATCCTCAATGATTTAGCCAAAGCCGAATACAAAGTGGCCAACATAGAACGCAAAGAGACCCTGCGCAATCCGCAAGCTCCCTTCACTACCAGCTCATTGCAACAAACAGCCGCCAATAAATTTGGCTTTACCGCCAAACGAACCATGATGGCCGCTCAAAAATTATATGAAAACGGTTTTATCACTTATCATCGCACTGATTCGCTTAACCTTTCAGCCATTGCTCAACAAGAAGCGCAAAATTTTATCTGCGAACAATTGGGCAAAAATTATTGGCCCGGCGTCCCGCGAAGTTTCCAAACCAAAAGCAAAGGCGCTCAAGAAGCGCACGAAGCCATTCGCCCTACCCTACCAGCCCAAAACACTCCCGAAAAAATAAAAAGCCAGCTCACGCCTGAAATGTTCAAGGTTTATGATTTAGTCTGGCGCAGATTTATCGCTTCGCAAATGACCCCAGCTATCTTTGACGCCACCACTGTTGATATTCAGGCCAATCAATATACATTCAGAGTTAATGGACAAACAATGAAATTTGACGGCTTCTTAAAAATCTACACTACTAAATTTGAAGAAACTGACTTACCGCTATTAGAAAAAAATGATGTTTTACAACTGAAAGAATTGCTCAAAGAACAGCATTTTACCCAGCCACCGGCTCGCTACTCTGAAGCCACTTTGATTAAAATTTTAGAGAAAGAAGGCATTGGCCGCCCCTCAACCTACGCGCCGACCTTAGATACCATTCAAAATAGGAATTATGTAGAAAAAGACGAGAATAAAAAATTTCGGCCAACTAAAATTGGCTCAACCGTAAACGACCTTTTAACCGAACATTTCCCGCAAATAGTTGACACAGCCTTTACCGCCAAAATGGAAAAAGAGTTTGACGAAATAGCTCAAGGCAAAGACACTTGGCAAAAAACCATTGGCGATTTTTATTTTCCTTTCGCAGAAAATCTCAAAGAAAAAGAAAAAGCAGTAGTTAAAGTAGACCTCACTGAAAAAACTGACCGAGTTTGCCCGCAATGCAATGGCGAGGTAATTATCAGAATGGGTAGGTTCGGCAAATTTTATGCTTGTAGTAAATTTCCTAACTGCAAGTTTACGGAAAACATTAAAAAACCGCCCCTGAAGGCTCAGTGCCCCAAATGCAACTCTGACTTAGTAGAAAAAAATACCAAAAAGAGAAAAATCTTTTACGGCTGTTCCAAGTGGCCTGATTGCGACTTTGCCTTATGGGATAAACCCACTGGCGAAAAGTGTCCGGAGTGTCAATCATTAATGGTGCAAACCATTCGCAAACAAATAAAATGCTCCAATAAAGAATGCTCCACACTCTTGAAAAAATCAAAGACGGCGTAGAAAATCCACAGGCTTTTGATAAGGCAACGGATTTTCTGCAAAAAACCTTGAACAATGAGGTGGTGTTTTTCCATTGCTTAAGAACTGGCCTTTTGTTAAAAGAATTGGGAGCCGATGAGCCCACTATTTTAGCGGGCTTGTTGCAAGCCACCTCAGATACCGATGCCATCAAAGATTTTTTGCCATCAGGAATACACAATGAAGTTATTTTTATTATAAAAAAGTTTGAACAAATCAAAAATCTCGCCCTACCTAAAAAAGAACTCAAATTAAAACCATTAGCCAGCTGGGAAAAAACTTTTCTTGATATTCAGTCACAAAATTTACGAAGAATGTTTTTTGCTATTAGTCAAGATTTGCGACCTATTTTAATTATTTTGGCCAAATCGCTAGATGAAATGCAACACCTTGAAGAATTATGCCCGCCAGAATTACGGCTCAAAAAATCTTTAGCTACTTTGGAAATTTTAGCTCCTTTGGCTTATGGCTTGGGCATCAATGAAATTAAGGGCCAGCTGGAAGACGCAGCTTTTCCCTATATTTTCCCGCAAGAATACCAATGGTTAATCTCTGCGGTTAAAGACGAGTATAATCAAAAAGAAAATTATTTAGCCACCATGAAAGTGGCAGTTGAAGAAACGCTCAAAAACGAAAACATTGAGGCCATCATCATCCAAGCACGCGCCAAACATTATTTTTCTTTATATCAAAAGCTGTTACGGCACAATATGGACATTGAAAAAATCTACGACTTGGTAGCCTTGCGCATCATTGTGCCCAATATTGAGGCTTGTTATCAGGCCTTGGGAGCGGTGCATAAAAGATGGGAGGCCTTGCCCGGACGAATTAAAGACTACATCAGCTCACCTAAAAACAACGGCTATCGAGCTTTACACACTTCAGTGATTGGCGAACAAAATAAGTTTGTGGAGTTCCAGATTAAGACAATGGAAATGCACCAAGAGTCAGAATACGGCGCAGTGGCGCATTTATCATATAAGGCCAAAAATATCAAAGAAAAAACTTACCGCAATCAATTTTATTGGCTTGACCAATTAAGAAAATGGCAAGAGGAAATTAAAACTCCGGGCAAAATCGCTGAATTCGTTAAATCCGAACTATTCAAAGACCGCATTTTTGTTTTTACGCCCAAACGAGATGTGGTTAACCTGCCCAAGGGAGCCACTCCCCTTGATTTTGCCTATGCCATACACAGCCAGATCGGCGACCATTGCGAGAGCGCCATTGTTGACGATAAAATCGCGCCCTTTAATCAAGCCCTATCTACCGGCCAAACTATAGAAATTATTACCAACAAAATTAAATCACCCTCCTTGGACTGGCTCAAAGTTGTTAAAAGCAATCAAGCCAAAAAGAAAATTAAAAACTTTTTAGAAAAAGCCTATGGTCTTTCTATTAAAGAGGTTAAGAAAACAACTTTCAGAGAAAAGAGAAATTCTTTGCTGGAAAAAATATTGCCGGGTCGTAAAAAAGAGCCAAAAATTTTGGTGGCCGGACAAAGTGGTATCATGACTCGAGTGGGCAAATGTTGCGCGCCCAAATTAGGCGACAACTTGGCCGCCTTTATTACCCAAGGCGAGGGCGCTTCGGTTCATAAGGCCGAATGCCCCAACCTCAAAGAACTATCTGAAAAATGGCCCGAACGAGTTTTGCCCGCCTCGTGGGCTTAACGCCTTGAACAAAACAAAATTTATTGTAAGATAAGAATGTATCGCCGAGGTGGTGGAATGGTTTACACGTACGACTCAAAATCGTATGGTCGCAAGGCCGTGAGGGTTCGAGTCCCTCCCTCGGCACCAAAAATTATAAAGTAATTTTTGTGTACGAGGAGCAAGGCAACTGCTTGCCTTGCGCGAGGGACGAGAACGGCGGAGCGATGTTTCGCCAGAAGGCGAAACCGCGAGGCGGTGGCCAGCCCGAGCCCGCTGACGAGCGGACGAGAGGCGAGGCCGACTCCCACCTTCGGCACAAAATTATTTATCTTATGAAAATAGGCGTTATTGGCAGTATGCAATATACAGAAAAAATGATGGAGGCTCGCGACGAGCTTATTAAGCTTGGGCATGACGCTTTTGTTACAAAATTAGCTACTGCTTTTATTGGAAAAACCGATGAAGAAAAAGAGGTCATCAAGCTTCGTCAAAAAAACAATATGGACGCCATCAGAGAATTTTGGCGGATGATGCAGGTAGCGGACGCTGTTTTGGTAATGAATCTTGATAAACACGGCATTAAAAATTATATCGGCGGCAATACTCTGATGGAAATCGGTTTTGCCCATGTCTTGGATCAAAAAATCTTTCTTTACCACCCCATACCCGAAATGCCTTATTGCCAATCAGAAATTGAAGCAGTCAAACCAGTGATTATCAATGAAGATTTATCTTTAGTTAAATAGCGCATCACAGATTATGGAAATAAAAAGCAAGCTAAATGAAATGGACTTAACGCCCGATAATGCTATTGTTATTGGCTCGGGCATTTTGAATGCTTTAAAGCTTCGCGAGAGCCATGACATTGATGTGGTTGCAACTCCAGAAAAATATCAGGAGCTGGCCTTGGATAGCCGTTTTAAAAAAGAAATAAAGCGTGAGCGAGAAATACTAACAAGCGACCTCTTAGAAATTATGACTAGCTGGACTGTGCTGGGCAAAACTTGGTATTTTGATAATCTTTTAGAACAGTCAGTTGTTATAGACAGCGTTAGATACAACACCGTGCAATTTTTATTAAACGCCAAACGAAGCTGGCTAACAGATAAAGATATCCGCCAAAAAGATATAGATGATGTGAAGCTAATGGAAGACTATCTTGGCACACAAGATGATATCTAATAAAAAATAAACAAAGCATTCAAAAAACACTGAATCAATCCAGCGTTTTTTGTTTATATCTTTCTAAATCTTAAAATGCTTTCTTACAATCCCCTTTTTTGCATTAATCTCTGAAGATGCATAAACAAATGAATAAGTGCCGTCTATATTTTTTTTGTCTATCTTAATAATATATTTGCCCGGGGACACTAAACAATAATATCTTCCTACTTTATCGCATACTTTCTTAAAAAGCTCTTTGCCACTTGAAGCTGAAAATATTTTTAGTATAGCAAAAGAGAAGGGTTCGTTTGTTTCTGCGTCAGTTATTCTGCCTGTAAATTTAGGCTTCATTCCTATAATATTAGCGATTGAAATAATAATGTATAAAGAAAAAATAATAATATTATATGTATGATGGCTAAGTAAAACAACTATTAAAGAAAAAATAAATCCAAGGGCAAAAATAGCTATGGAGATGGTCGAATTAAATATCCTATCGGTATTAGAGTAAAATTTCATTAGCTTTTTGTCTCTTTTAGCAAACTCATTCCAATCAAAACCTATCGAGTCCATAGGAATATTGTTAGCTATAACTCCTTGTTCTAACCCTAAAGCTATTGAGCCGCCAAAATATAAATTATCATAAATTTCATCATTGACCTGCCCATTAAGCTTTTGTGAAGGAAAAATATAGTTACTTTTATTGACGGTAAGTTTATAGTTTCCCGGTTCAGCCAAAAAGCCATATCTTCCGTCTAGGTCGGTTATTGCGTCTTTTAACTCTTGGCCATTAACATCTTGTAGCAGAACATATGCTGGATCTAGTGGTTGCTTTGTAACGCTATCATAAACAGTGCCCCAGGGGTTTTTAGGCTTTTTCTTTAATCCCAAGATAACAGGAAAAAAATCCCAGGCTTTAGAAGCCAAAAGCCGCAAATCTTCGAAATAAATAGGGCTAATTAAAAAACTTAAAATTAACGATGCAATTCCGAGCATTAGCCCAAACAAAGAAATTATTTTGATAAAATTATTTTGAGCAACCTCTTGAATCATGCTAAAAAAGCTTTGCTTTTCCTTAGTGGCACTGGAATCTTTAGTGTTATTATCATAGGTCGGCTTTTCCTTATTAACGACCACTACAGCTGGCTGGTTGGGCTGTTGCTGCTGTGGAGCCACAACCGTAGTTGCGCTTGCTATGATAGTAATCGGGCTTATTATGGTAGTAGTCGCGCTTATTATATTAGTCGTGGTAGCGCTTGTTGTGGTGGTCGCAATTATAGGAAATTGATCTTGCGCCTGCGGGGTGCTGCTACTTGTTGGATAAATTATTATTACAGCTCCATTACTACTTTGCTGTATGGTTGAGCATATTGGCCTCCAATCTGTTATTACATTGCAATTATCACAATCAAAATTAACTCTACCCACAGTTGTGCTGGTTGCTCCAGCTGCGCCAGTAAATTTTCCAGCAGAATTTATTACCACCCCCGACATATTCAACCAACCCAATTCAGAAACCCAAGCATATCCGCTAAGCTCGCCTGAACAATTATTTAAAACACCCTGTCCCGAGTTAGTTGGATTAAAATTTATCCAGCCATATTGAGGGCTCCAAGCATATCCGGTTATAGCAGTTTTTGTAATTGTGATACCAGCATAACCAGAATTATCAGTAGGAGCAAAATTTATCCAACCCATATTTTCTCCCCAAGCATACTTATTTGTAGAGTTAACGGTGCCAACATCCACTGAAGCAAGACAAAAAGTTGGAACAAAAAAAACAGCCATTACAAAAATGAATGTTTTTAAGTGTCTTATCATATTTTCTTATACAAAAAATTAAAGTTAATTAATAACAGGAGCTTCTTCTTCAATTTGTGGCTCAACCCCTAAAGTATCCGTTGTTTGCGCTAAACATTCGCCTTTAACTTTTTTCCATTCTCCATTTTCAATAGTAACGCAATATATTTCACCGGTTGAGGCGTCTTTCATTTCCATAGAATCAGTTTTTATTTTCTTAAAATCACCAACCATAGCAGTAATTTTTTCTACAAAAAATTCTTTAACCGCAGAGACCTCTCCATCTATTTTCCCACTTAAATAATTAAAATCATCCGTAATCTTTACTTGTTGCTCTTTTATTGCTTGAACCAGTAAAGCTGTTAACTCTCCATAGGATATACCATCTGCATAACCCGGTTCAGTTGAGCTCCAGCTAACAACCTCGGGCACAATCTTGCCAACATCTTCAGCAATAAAACCAAGACTATGCTTATTACCATATTCTTTTTTCCAATCATAGGTTACTCCTTGCAGACTCAAAACTTTGTCTAAAGCATTCTCAATTGGCTTTATATTTTCTTTCCATCTAATAGAAGATGCATCCACCCAAGTATTGGCATTTTCATCGTAATAACCCCCACCAACAGCCTCCATAGTAAGTAAATGAGTTGGGTTGGAATTTCCAATACCCACCTTTCCATTAAAAGTTATAGTGCTACTTGCTGTGCTAGTGGTTGAAAAAACACCATAAATTAAAGGCAGAGTTGTAGAACTATTGGATATATAAAGCCTATTATCTCCTATTTCATTGTAACCAGCTTCATATCCCAAGAATACATTCCTTGAGCCAGTGGCGTTTGAATATCCAGCGTTATAGCCCAAAAATAAATTGTCAGCCCCAGAAGTGTTTGTGTATCCAGCATCAATACCAATAAAAACATTGTAGTCCCCAGTATTGTCATAGCCATTTTGCCTACCAATTAATATATTATAATCTCCTGTATTATTATACCCAACATTCTCTCCGAAAATAATATTACGATCTCCTGCGTTGTTATACCCAGCGCTAGTGCCAAATATATAATTATAGCTTCCATCGTTGCTATACCCAGCAAGATTACCTATCATGTAATTATTATTTCCTGTATTTGCATATCCAGCAACATCGCCAAAAAAATAATTAGAACTTCCTGTGGCGTTATTATAACCAGCGTGGCTTCCAATAAAATAATTATTAGCTCCTGTGTTATTATAACCAGCAGCGTCGCCAATCAAATAACTATCATTTCCTGTGTTATTGTAGCCAGTAGCATCTCCGAAAAGGTAGGTGTCATTGCCTGCATTGTTAAAGCCAGCGGCATCTCCGATAATATAGCTATTGCCACCAGTATTTAACCAAGCCGCTGAATTGCCGAAAGCATATATATCACTCCCTGAGTTCATCCAACCAGCCGCGTCGCCAATCAAATAATTATCATCTCCAATATTATTGTAGCCTACGCCCGAATTGCCAATAAAATAATTATTATTACCAATGTTGTTATATCCTGAATTTTCCCCAATAAAGTAATTGCTATCACCATTACTTGCAAAACCGGCGCTGTTTCCAAAAAATCCATTACCACTACTAGATACCGTTGTGCTTGCCCCAGCCTGATAGCCAATAAAAGTATTTAATCCGCCAGCGGACACAGTATATCCTGCCTGATAACCAAGCAAAACATTACCATTTCCAGTAGTTAAGCCATAGCCCGCTTGATAACCCACAAGCGTGCTACTTGAAAAAACAGAAGCGCCACTAACTCCATAACCAGCACCCTCACCCATAGCCACATTGAAAGAACCAGTACTTTGATTAAAAAGTGTAGCGCGCCCAAAACCAGAGTTAGACACCCCAACTGTATTGCCAAAGAGAGAGTAATAACCATTGGCGGTATTGCTGGAGCCAGAGACATTCATTTCTAAAGCAGCTCTACCCGTAGCAATGTTATAGTTACCAATAGTATTTTTCAATAAGGCTCCACTACCAAGAGCTGTATTGTGTTTGCCAGAAGTATTGTAATACAAAGTGTCAGCGCCAATAGCAGTATTATAACTACCGGTATTCACATCGCTTAAAGCATCTACCCCCACAGCCGTATTCAAAGTACCAGTTGTGCCATAAGCCATAGCATTATGGCCAACAGCCGTATTGCTGAAACCACTAGTATTGCCACGCATAGCATATTGGCCAAAAGCTGTATTTTGATATCCATCAGGATTAGTATATAAAGATTGAAACCCCATGGCTGTATTACCATAACCCGTTGTATTAGCAGCCAAAGCTTGATAACCCAAAGATGTATTATTATGCCCGGTTAAAAAATCTGTGCTTAAATTATATTGGCCAGAATTAGCGCCAATAAAAATATTATTTAAACCAATCCCCCCAGTTCGCATCTGGATTGAGCCAACCGATCCATTTTCGTTTAATAAAACAAAAGCTGGCGTAGAACTACTAACCGCCTGCACAGTTAATCTATAAGCTGGAGTAGTTGTGCCAATACCCACTAAATAACTAGTTGAGGTGACCGATAAATTATTGCCCGAGAGTTTCCAATAGTTTGGAATCAAAACATTGCATAAAGGATCGGTTGGAGTACATTCTGGGTTTAGGGTTTCGCCAGCATCATAAGGGTTTCCATCCCAGGTCGCCAAAACGCTACCAGCATTAATCAGACAAAAAAAGGTGGCCAGAATTATTAAAATAAATATTCTTATTTTCATTAAATTAATTTTAACACAAAATTTAAGAAACAAGGATCAATTTTGTGGATAAAAATTAAACAAATTATTCAAAAACACGGTCGCCTTAGACGATCGTGTTCTTAAAATTACATAGCCTAGATAATCTTTTTTTCTAGCCATAAATCGTCTCTAGGAACACCCTTAACAATAAAAGCTCTAAATTGCGTTTCAGGAAATTGTTCAGTGACAATGGCTTTAATTTTAGCTAAATCGGCTTGTTGGGTGGTTACCTCCTCTACTGGGTCAGCTATCCCATAGGCGCCGCAGTTGTCATGATATAAAACCACGATGTTTTTTGTTTGGTGAAGTTTTTGCGATAAAGTGATTTGTTTTAACAAAAAATCTCTCTCCGTCTCGTTCCCCAACAAGTCCTTGGCCGAGCCAGCGCAAGAAACCAAATCATAATCGCCCTCCTCAATTCCAACATCTTTTAATAAACTGCTCAAAATGCTCGGCTTAATACGAAAATCCATACAACGAAAAACTAAATAATGGCAAGTGTGCATAAAAATTATTAATAATTAATTATTAACTGGCATTTGGAAAGGCGCGCTACCTTTGTGTCTTCGGGCAACTTTTAGCCGGGCTAGCTCTTTTTCTATTTGTATAGCCAAGCCGGTATAGTCAACATCTTCCCTATTTTTTTCACTCATCAGTTTTAGGGCGCGGTCTTTGGCTTCTTTTGCTCTTTGCTCATCAATCTCATGAGCTTGCTCGGCTGTGTCAGCCAAAATAACTATCATATTTTTAGTCACTTCAATCATTCCGCCAGAAACCGCCATAGTAATCTCCTCTTTGCCTTTTTTAATCATTAATTCGCCCGGTCTCAAAACACCTACTAAAGGAATATGGTTAGGCAAAACAGTTATTTCTCCTTGAGCAGTTGGTATGGTTGCCTGATCAACTTCGCTTTCATAAACCACCCGTTCGGGTGTAACAATTTTGAATTTTATTTTGTCCATAACAAACAAGGGGCAGACCTCTTTTTATATTGAAAAAAACATTTATAAAGAAACGTTGGAGGTCTGCCCCAATGTGATTTCATCTATGCTTCCTTTCATGTAAAATTCTTGTTCGGGCACACTATCATATTCGCCAGCTAAAATTAGCTTAAAGGCGCGAATGGTTTCGGGCAAAGACACATATTTGCCTTCTCGGCCCGTGAAAGTTTGAGCCACCGAGAAAGGCTGCGATAAAAACTTTTGGATTTTGCGCGCTCGCGAAACAGCTTGCTTGTCTTCTTCAGATAACTCTTCCATACCCAAAATAGCAATAATATCTTGTAATTCTTTATAGCGTTGTAAAACTTTTTGCACGCCTCTAGCTACATCATAATGCTCTTGACCAACAATTGCTGGGCTTAAAATAGTTGAGGTAGAATCCAAAGGATCAACCGCTGGGTAAATACCTAATTCAGCCAAGTTGCGCGCCAAAACCACGGTTGAATCTAAATGAGCAAAAGTAGTAGCAGGAGCAGGGTCGGTTAAGTCATCAGCGGGCACATAGACCGCCTGCACCGAAGTGATTGAGCCTTTTTTAGTAGAAGTAATCCGTTCTTGAAATTCACCCATTTCATTGGCCAAAGTGGGCTGATAACCAACGGCTGATGGCACCCGGCCCAACAAAGCTGATACTTCCGAGCCAGCTTGCGCAAAGCGGAAAATATTATCAATAAATAATAAAATATCTTTATTTTCTTCATCTCTAAAATATTCAGCCATAGCTAAGGCGGTTAGACCCACCCTTAAACGAGCGCCAGGTGGCTCATTCATCTGACCAAAAACTAAGGCAGTTTTTTCTAAAACACCGCTTTCTTTCATATCCAAATATAAATCATTACCCTCCCGGCTGCGCTCACCAATACCGCCAAACACCGAATAACCGCCATGTTTAGTGGCAATATTGTGAATCAATTCTTGAATAATCACTGTTTTGCCCACGCCCGCTCCCCCGAATAAGCCAATCTTGCCACCTTTCATAAAAGGACAAATTAAATCAATCACTTTAATACCTGTTTCAAAAACTTCAGCTATAGTAGCTTGCTCGCTTAAACTTGGAGCATGGCGATGGATTGGATAAGTGTGTTCGGTTTTTACTGCAGCCAAACCATCTAAAGGTTGGCCCAAAACATCAAACATTCGCCCTAAAGTGCCCAGACCCACTGGCACTTTAATACCCTCTCCCATATCATCAACAACATCGCCTCTTTTTAATCCATCAGTAACACCCAAAGCCACCGCCCGCACTAAATTACCGCTTAAATGTTGTTGCGCCTCCAATATTATTTCGCCCGACGGCCCCTTTACTTTTAAGCCGTTATAAATAGCTGGCAAGCTCTCAGCAAAATAAATATCAACAACTGGTCCAATAATTTGTTTAATAATACCTTGATTCATATAGATTATAATTTTAATTAATTTTCTAAAACCGCTTTACTCACAGAAATTTCATTAATTTCTTGGGTAATAGAAGCTTGGCGCGCTTTATTAAAACCTAAAGTTAAATCATCTAATAAACTGCCAGCAGCCTCGGAGGCATTTCTCATAGCTAACATTCTTGAAGAATGCTCGGAAGCGTTTGATTCCAAAACCGCCTGATAAATTTGCAGTTCCAGCAACCGTGGCAAAAAAGTTCGCAAAACAAAATCAGCGCTTGGCTCAAAAAGATACTCCCCTCCAGTAATAAGATCTTGCTCTTGGATTTCTTTTAATAGTTTCTTTTCCTCTTCATTTATAGCTGTTAAATTCAACGGTAAAAGTTGCCTAATAACTGGTTTTTGTTTTAAGGGGCTGATAAAATCAGTAAAAACTAAAACAACGCGATCATATTTTTGATTTAAGAATCCGTCCAGCACGGCCTGCGACAAAAGCCTCATTTCGCTTAAATCAGCCAGCACTTCGCTTTTAAGAAAATCGGCCACCACCTTAAAACCATTTTTTATTGAAGCGGAAGCTCCTTTGCGACCATAGGTGATAAATTCCAATTCAGCAGTGGGCGCTTGGGCCGCCACAAAAGAAAGGGCTTTTTTGATAATTTGCTGGTTAAAGGCTCCGCAAAGCCCCCTATTAGAGCTCAATAATAAAATACCAATTTTTCTGATCTCTTTTGATTGATTTAATAAAGGATGCAAAGTTGGGTCGCTTTTTTGCGCCACTCGCAAAACTGCTTTCCAGGCTGTTTCAGAATATTCTCTAGAAAGCAAAGCCGCGCTCACCGCTTTTCTCATTTTGCTGGCCGAAACCATCTCCATGGCTTTGGTAATTTTTTGAGTGTTTTTGACAGAGCGAATCTGCCGTTTAATTTTACGGATTGCTAAAGCCATAATTATTTAGAAAATCTTTTTATATTCGCCAATTAAATTCTTTAATTCTTGTTCGGTTTGTTCGGTGATGTCTTTGGTTTCTTTAATGGATTGCAAAGCGGTTTGGCTCTGATTGTCTAAATATTCCAATAAGCCAATTTCAAAATCTTTAATTCTGTCTAAGGCAATGTCATCTAAAAATCCGTTAACTGCCGCATATAAAATAGCTACCTGGCGCTCCACTGGCATGGGGCAATATTGTTCTTGCTTGAGAATTTCGGTCAGGCGCATACCTCGCTCAATTTGCGCTTGAGTAGATTTATCTAAGTCAGAAGCAAACTGCACAAAAGCGGCTAATTCACGAAATTGCGCTAATTCTAACCGTAACTTGCCGGCCACCTTTTTCATAGCTTTAATTTGAGCAACTGATCCTACTCTAGAAACTGACAAGCCAACATTCAAAGCTGGCCTAATACCTTGGTAAAACTAATCACCTTCCAAATAAATTTGCCCATCAGTAATGGAAATAACATTAGTGGGGATATAGGCTGAAATATCGCCCGCTTGCGTTTCAATAATCGGTAAGGCAGTAATTGAGCCACCCCCCTTTTCTTGGCTTATTTTACAAGCTCGCTCTAGTAAACGCGAATGCAAATAAAAAATATCCCCAGGATAAGCTTCCCTGCCTGGCGGCCTTCTTAATAATAGCGACAATTGACGATAAGACACCGCATGCTTTGATAAATCATCATAAACAATCAACACATCTTTGCCTTGGTCCTTAAAATATTCAGCCATTGCTGAACCAGCAAATGGCGCAATGTAATTTAAGGCAGCAGATTCAGAGGCCGAAGCCACTACCACAATCGTATGACCAAGCGCTCCTAATTCAGTTAATTTAGCGACTGTTTTGGCCACACTAGAATCCTTTTGGCCAATAGCCACATAAACACAGATAACATCTTGATCTTTCTGGTTAACAATAGCGTCAATAGCCAAGGCGGTTTTGCCGGTTTGTCGGTCGCCAATAATCAGCTCTCGCTGACCGCGGCCAATGGGAATAATAGCGTCAATGGCTTTAATGCCTGT
>JAPLWE010000030.1 GCA_026396705.1 Candidatus Gribaldobacteria bacterium | reverse complement strand
GAGGATTTTGGTCGCATTGCCGCTCAAACCGCCAAACAAGTTATCTTGCAAAAAATCAAAGAAGTAGAGAAAGAAGAGGCTTTCAAAGAATTCAAAGACAAAGAAGGCGAGGTAGTTTCAGGTATTGTGCAAAGGATTGAACCAGGCGCAGTTTTTTTAGATATTGGTCGCACTTCAGCTGTCTTACCCAGGAAAGAACAAATCTACAATGAGCAATACCGACCCGGCCAACGCATTAAGCTGTTTGTTTTGGAAGCCGAGCAAACATCCAGAGGGCCTCAAGTGTTAGTTTCTAGAATTTACCCCAAACTTGTTTCCAAGCTTTTTGAACTGGAAGTGCCAGAAATCGGCGCTAAGCAATTAGAAATTAAATCAATCGCCCGAGAACCAGGCTTGCGATCTAAAGTAGCAGTGGCGGCCTTAGAAGACGGCATTGATCCAATTGGCGCCTTAGTAGGCCAACGAGGCACCAGAATTTTAGCGGTGATTAACGAATTGGCTGGCGAAAAAATTGATGTGATTGAATGGAATGAGAAGCCAGAAAAATTTATCGCTAACGCTCTTTCTCCAGCTAAGGTATTGGAAATTCGCGTTATGGCCAAAAACAAAGCTGTAGCCATTATCCAAGACGACCAACTTTCGTTAGCCATTGGCAAGGAAGGCCAGAATGTGCGACTGGCAGCCAAATTAACTGGCTGGAAAATTGATATCAAAAGTGTTAGCCAAGTAGAGCAAGAGATAAAAGATGGTAGAATCCCCGGAACAGAAACCGATGAAGAAATCACTGAAGCAGACAGCTCGCCAGCCGAAGAAGAAACAACTGAAATTGCAAAACCTAAAAAACCAAGAAAAAAAGCTACTGCTAAAAAAACAAAAACTAACGAAGAAACAGCCACCGAATAACTTTAACAAGGCCTCCTCCTACAGGAGACCTTGTTTTACTTTTATGCTCGCTAAAATATTTTCTGGAGCGTTAAAAGGTATTCAAGCGCAAATTATTGAAGTAGAAGTATCCGCCAACCAAGGGTTGCGTAGTTTTAATGTGGTGGGCCTAGCTGATACAGCCATTCAAGAGGCTAAGGAAAGAATTGGCTCGGCCATTAAAAACATTGGCTTAAAATCGCCGCTACAAGAAACTCGCAAAGTAGTGGTCAACTTAGCCCCAGCTAGCCTAAAAAAAGAAGGCAGCCATTATGATTTGCCCATTGCTTTGGGCTATCTTTTAGCTAGTGAGCAAACCAGCTTTAACCCCAAAGATAAAATTATTCTAGGAGAATTAGCTCTTAACGGCGACTTGCGACCGATCAAGGGCGCTTTATCTTTTGCTTTATTGGCCAGCCAAAAAGGCTTTAAGCAAATTATCCTGCCTCAAGAAAACGTTAAAGAGGCTAGCCTAGTCCGCTTGTCGGCTAGTCAAAATAACCTTGAAATAATTGGGCTAAATAATCTTAAACAGGCTATTTTTTTCTTAGAAGGCCAGCTGGCCATCAATCAAAGTAAATTTATTCTAGCTGATTTTATCAATAAATCAGCCACCAATGGCATTAACTTAGACTGGGTTAAAGGCCAAAGCCATAGCAAAAGAGGCTTAGAAATAGCAGTGGCTGGCGGACATAATTTATTCTTGCAAGGCCCACCTGGCACTGGCAAAACACTCTTAGCTAAAGCAGCTGTTTCTATTATGCCCGACTTAGCCCCTGAAGAATTATTAGAGTTAGCGCAGATATACAGCGCCAGTGGTTTTAATATAAATGAGCCTTGGTTTGGCCAGCGACCATTCAGATCTCCGCATCATAGCGCCTCGGAGCCAACTATTATTGGCGGGGGCAGCCCCGCTAAAGCAGGCGAAATAACCTTGGCTCATCGAGGTATTTTGTTTTTAGATGAGTTTCCAGAATTTCATCGCGATGTTTTAGAATCCTTGCGCCAACCCTTAGAGCAAGGAGAAATTACTATTCAAAGAGCTAAAACCAATTTAACCTTACCAGCCCGTTTTTTTCTGATTGCCTCGGCCAACCCCTGCCCTTGTGGCTACTACAACGAACCCGACAAAAATTGCACCTGCGCCCCTAGCCAAGTAGCGGCTTATCGACGGAAAATGTCCGGACCTTTAATGGATAGAATGGATATTTTTTGCTGGGTGTCTTCGCTAAAATATGAGCATTTAATTGGCGAGCCCGATGCCAACAAAGAAACTGTGGTTATAAAACAAAATGTCGCTTTAGCTCGAGCTAAACAAAAGGAGCGGTTGCGTAGTGAAGGGCTTTTCATCAACGCTGAAATGACCCCGCCTTTAATTAAAAAACATTGCCCAGTGGACAATGTTAGCCAGAAAGTATTACAAAAAAGCGTTGATTCAGGAGACTTGTCTGGCCGAGGCTATCACCGCGTGCTCAAGGTGGCTCGCACCATCGCTGACTTAGCTGGCCGAGAGAACATTGAGTTAAACGACATCAACGAAGCCCTAAGCTATTGCCAACGGTAAAGATTACTGCGCTTGCAATTGCTGAAGCTGTGCCTGCAGTTGCTTAATTTGCTCTTGGATAATCTGAATAAGCTGGGTGAGCCAAGCGATAATCTGTTGCTTAACATCAGCTATTTGAGTTTGCAGTTGTTGAGCAGCAGCTTGTTTAACTGGCTCGGCTTGAGAAATAGTGGTTGTGACAATAAGAGTGGAGGTGACAATAACCGTTGTGGTAGAAACAATTATGATTGGCGCGCTGGTGGTAATTGGAGGCGTATAACCACTACAGCCGCTAGTGGTGAGTGTTTTGGTGGTAGATGCAGTCTCAACTGCATCGCCATTGCGGTATATGACGCTGTAAGTGTAGGTGGTGGGGCAAGTGAGGTTAATATCTTGCCAAGAGTTAGTTTTAATCCAGCCAGAGTTGGTTCCCTTGGTGGTGTTGGCAAAGTAATAGCCAGATGAGCCAGCAGCAACATTGAGCAGGGTGTCTGCTGACACAGTAATAGATTGACTAGTGATATTGGT
>JAPLWE010000031.1 GCA_026396705.1 Candidatus Gribaldobacteria bacterium | reverse complement strand
TTCTTTTGTATCCAGAGACGATCGCCGACGACATTTTTATATTGTAGGGCAAACTGGTGTAGGTAAAAGCACTTTGCTTAGAGAAATGATTCGCCAAGATATTGAAAAAGGCGAGGGCGTAGGCGTCATTGACCCTAACGGTGACTTAGTTGAAGATATTTTGGCTATTATTCCTAAAGAAAGAGCCGATGATGTAGTTTTATTTGAGCCATTTGATATGTCCAGACCCTGTGGCTTGAATATGTTGGAATGGAAAACTCCCGATCAAAGGGATTTTGCTATTTCCGAAATGATTAGTATTTATACTAAGCTTTTTCCGCCCGAAATTATTGGCCCGATGTTTGAGCACTATATGAGAAATGCTATGTTGGCTTTAATGGCTGATAAAAACGACATTGGCACTTTAGCGGAAATTCCCCGTATTTTTACCGACAAGGCCTTTATGGAAAGTAAAGTGGCTCATGTCACAGACCCCTTGGTGCAAACATTTTGGCAACAAGAATGGTCACAAACCACTGGCCAAACCAGATCTGATATGCTTGGTTATGTGGTGTCTAAAGTGGGCCGATTTGTGGGTAATGAAATGATGCGCAATATCATCGGCCAGCAAAAAAGCAGTTTTGATTTGGAGGACATCATGAATAATAAAAAAATATTTTTAGCTAATTTATCCAAGGGCTTAACCGGTGAAATGAATGCAAGTTTGCTAGGTTTGATTTTAGTTTCTAAAATGCAATTAGCCGCTTTCCGCAGGGCCAGTATGGCCCAGGAAGAACGCCAAGATTTTTATTTATACATTGATGAGTTTCAGAACTTCACCACCGACAGCATTGCTATTATTTTGTCTGAAGCTAGGAAATATCGCTTAAATTTAATTTTGGCTCATCAGTTTATGCCCCAATTAACCGAGCAAATTAGAAACGCGGTTATTGGCAATGTGGGTAGCATTGCTTGCTTTCGAGTAGGCGCCATGGATGCTGAATTTTTAGAAAAACAATTTGAGCCGGAATTTTCCCGCTATGACCTTTTGAACATTGATAACTTTAATTTTGTGGTTAAAATGATGATTAACAACAAAATTTCCGCTCCTTTCAAGGTAAAAACTGTCAGGCCCAAGCAAGGCGATATTAATATGGTGCCCTTAATTAAGCAATTGTCAAAATTAAAATACGCTCGGCCCCGCCATATCGTGGAAAGAGAAATTGCTGAACGCACTAAATTAACTTTTTAATGATGATGAAAGACATAGCGCCAAAAATGAAAATACGTTTTGCCGATGACGATTGGTCGTCTAGCTTTGACGAACTTAGCGAAAAAGAGAGTGGCTTGAAAAATCGCTTAATGGAAGCAAGGCGGCAATTAAATATGTTGCGCAATAATGCCTCAAAAGACGATTTAGAACAAGCAGTCGCCATAGAAAAAGCGCAAAAAGCTATGCAAGATTATCGAGACGCCTTAACCGAAGTAGAGCTTTTAATTAAGCAAAGAAAAGCTGGTTCAGTATGAACGAAAATAGTTTTATTTTTATTTTATTCTTTTTAACAATAGCTGGCTTGGCCGGTGTTGTTTTTTATATTAAAAAAATCGCTTTTTCAGCTAAAAATACCAGCCAAGACCAAACAGTTATTGGATTTTTGAAACAGGACTTGGAGGCCATTAAAAATGAAATCAAAGAATCGCGAGAGCGCAATATGGAATCAATGGAGCGCCAGCTAGGCGAAAGCCGTCGCCACACTGAAAAGCAATTAGGCGAAAGCCGACAAATCGTTAGAGATGTAACCGAGCGCTTAACTAGGCTTGATGAAACCAATAAGCAAGTAATTGGCTTTGCCGAACAATTGCAGTCGCTGGAAAACATTTTGAAAAATCCCAAACAGCGCGGTAATTTAGGCGAATACACCTTGGAGCTTTTATTGGAGCGCTCTTTTAGCTCCAAGCAATACGGCAGGCAGTATCAATTCAAAAATGGCGAAGCGGTTGATTTCGCGCTTTTTATTGGTGATAAAATTTTGCCGATTGATTCTAAATTTTCATTAGAAACCTACAATAAAATTATTCAAGAAAAAGACCAAGCAAGAAAAGAACAGTTGGAAAAAGTTTTTAAGCAAGACTTAAAAAATAGAATAGATGAAACCGCCAAATATATTCGCCCCCAAGAAAACACTTTTAATTTTGCTTTGATGTTTATACCGGCCGAGGGTATTTATTACGATTTATTGATTAACGAAGTTGGCGCGGTCAACACCCGCGATCTAATTGAGTATGCAGTGCAAAAAAAGGTGAGTATTGTTTCGCCTAATTCATTTTACGCTATGTTGCAAACTATTTTGGAGGGGCTTAAGGCGTTTCAAATTGAAAAATCGGCCTTAGAAATACGCAAAAATGTGGAGGCCTTGGGCGGGCATCTAGTTAAGTTTGACGAGTATATGAAAAAATTAGGCAACCACTTGGACACAGCTTGTGGTTTTTATAACACAGCCTATAAGGAACTGGGCAAAATTGATAAGGATGTAGTTAAGATAACCGAGGGTGAGCGCAAAATTGAACCCCGACAGATTGACAAACCAAGTATTTTAGAGTAATTTGAATATATTATATTAATAAAAATATGCCTTTTGCAGTAATCAAAACCGGCGGGAAGCAATACTTGGTTTCCGAAGGTAAAAAAATAAAAATAGAAAAGTTGGAAGCCGAGGAGGGTAAAGAGATAATCTTTGACCAAGTTTTGCTTTTAGAAAAAAGTAAAAAATTAGAAATTGGCGCTCCTGTGATCGCCGGCGCTAAAGTAACGGGCAAGGTCTTAAGGCAGGGCCGAGCAGACAAAATAGTAGTTTTTAAGTATAAGCCCAAAAAGCGCTACAAGAAAAAACAAGGCCACCGCCAATCCTTCACCGAAGTGGAGATAACAAAAATCTAAATAAAAAGAAGGGCAGACCTCTTAAGGGAGGTCTGCCCTTCTTTTTTTTATTTCCGCCCTTCCAAGGCGGAAGTTATTGTTTCTTGGTCGGCGTATTCAATTTCACCGCCGACGGGCAGGCCACGGCCCAGCTGGGTAAGTTTTACTGCAAGCGTTTCTAAACTTCGTTGGATTTTCAAGGCAAGCTGGCGACCATCCATGGTTGGGTCAAGCGCTAAAATAATTTCTTTAACTGTTTCTTTTTTAATACGATTGCTTAATTTCTTCAATTGCTGCTCTTCGTTATTAGTGTCCCAAATAAAATAAAGGCCTTTGAATTGACCTGTTTTTTCAATAGTTTCCAAGTCCACTTCTTTTTCTATTACGCAAACCACAGTTTTATCTCGTTGATTATTTGAACAAATTGCGCACAAGCCATTGATCTGTTGTTCAGTTTCATAAGATTTACCGCACCAGTCGCACAGTTTAATTTTATTTTTTAAGTTTTTAATGGCTTCTATTAAATCATTAACTTCTGACTGATCGCTTTTGATTAAATAAAAAACAAACCGTTGGGCAGTTCGACGGCCAACCGTGGGAAACTTCACAAACAAGTCAACTAATTTTTGCGCAGTAGGTGATAACATAAGCTTCCAAACCATCTCATTTCAAGTGCGATCGCACGGGAAGTGAGACGCTTTTTATTCGCCGTATTTTTTATCAAGATCGCGAAATACCATTCTGGCTTCATCAAAAAAGAGTTCAACCTTGCCCACTGGGCCGTTGCGGTGCTTAGCGATAATAATTTCTGCAATGCCCGGTCGTTCGCTGTTTTCTTTGTAGCGATCTTCGCGGTAAATAAGCATTACCACATCCGCATCCTGCTCTATGCCACCGCTCTCTCTCAAGTCAGACAAGCGGGGGATAGGTGGCATACGTTGCTCCACGGCCCGCGATAATTGTGAAATTACTAAAATAGGAATATTGAGGTCTTTGGCTAACCCTTTTAGGGCGCGAGAGTTTTCAGTAACTTGTTGCACCAAGCTTAAAGACGGATTGCGATGTTCCATTAGTTGCAAATAATCAACAATTAAAAGCCCCAAGCCTTTATCAGCAGCCAGCCTTCGCGCCATGGCTCGCATTTGTAAAATACTAGTGCCCGAAGAATCGTCAATATAAATAGGCGCGTCAGCCAGAATAGACATGGCTGATTGAATTCTTTCAAAGTCGTTATATTCGCCCTCATCCGATAATTGGCCAGTTCTTAATCGCCAAGAGTCAATATTGGCTTGAGCAGAAATCAAGCGGTCAACAATCTGGTCTTTAGACATTTCCAAGCTAAAAATACCCACTGGAACCTTGCCAAAGCAAGCTACATTTTGAGCGATATTGATAGCCAACGACGACTTTCCAATACTTGGCCTGGCAGCCAAAATAATCATATCAGATTTTTGCAGGCCAGAGAGCATATTATCCAGCGACTTAAAGCCAGTAGAAATGCCCCTCAATCCGCCCTGATTTTTAGAAAGCTCATCAATTCTTTGCCAAGTTTCTTCTAAACTATCCTTAATATGACTAAAGGTTTGGCTAAGATTTTTTTGCGCTATGCTAAAAATCTTTTTCTCGGCCATATCAAGCAAGCTATCTACATCTTCAGTCTCTTGCTGGGCAATTTCTGAAATTTCATAGCCAGCTGAAATAAGCTCTCGCAAAATCCGTTTTTCTTGAACAATTTTAGCGTAATTAGCAATGTGGCTGGCCGTGGGCACTATATTAACTAATTCAGTAAGATAGGAAGCGCCCCCTATTTCGTCCAATTCATTTCTAATTTTAAGCTTGGCTGAAACGCTTAGAATATCAATAGGTTCTCCTTTTTCAAGAAGCTCTAATATTACTTCATAAATCCGACAATGCTGGCTTTTATAAAAGTCCTTTGTTAAAAGAAAATCCACCACCTTATAAATGGAAACAGGGTCAATCATTAAACAACCCAAAAGCGATTTTTCCGCCTCAATATTTTGGGGCGGCAGTTTGTCTTGGTTGGTAGCCATAGTTTATGTTTCATTATATCCTTGGTTTGTTTTTTAGCAAGCCAGCTAGCCACGGGCTGGTAATAAACTGTGGGAAACCTTGACTTTGCTTTATTTCAGGCGCAAATTGACTTCAGTAGATAAATTTATAAAAAAAATACAGCTAGCCAAAGGAGGTGCTGGCAATGGCTTATTTTTATAAATACAGTCCAGAGAAAGATGGGCACCCCGATTTTTTCTCTTTGACCCATGTTGATATGGATTTATTCATTTTCTTTCTTGATGAAGTTAAGAAAAAAATGGAACAAATTATTCCCCTTATAACAAAAGAATCGCCCCTTATAAAGGCGCTGCTTGTAGGCAAAATGGTCTATATCGCTTGCGAGTCTCAAAAAATAGGTCTGCGGTTAAAAATCCAAAATATCGACCTATTATGTCGAGAAGCTACAGTGGCTGTTGAAATTCCCTTTAGGGGAACAGTCAGCGATATTAAGTCTATCTTGCAAGAGATAGTGGATATTAAAAAAGTGTCAGCCGAAGTAAGTGGTGTTTCCTTGGTGTTCAAACTCGACTTGCCTGAGTGGGAAATAATAGAAGTATGCTATCCGACAAATGACTATACAAGGAGGTATTATCAAAGCAAAAAACAATAAACGCGACTTTAACTATAATCAATGATTATATCAAAGCCGCGTTTACTCTTTATAATAGTTTTCGTAATCCCTCATTTTACGAAAACGATAAGGTTTTTCTATTTTTTTCACCGGCCGATGGTAATTGTTTTCTATAAAATCTACCACTCGGCTCTTCCAATCGCCGATGTCCTCATCATCGGCTATATCTTCGGCCACTGCCTCTCTTTCTGCGCGATACTTTTCGTTGTAACGAGGAACAGCGCGAACCAAAGAAAGTTCTGTCAACTTTTCCAGAAACCATTGGTCTCTGGCCTTCTTGCCAAAAAGCTTTATAGCCCCTTTTTTTAAAGCTTGCTCTTGGTTTTCTGCGCCGATAACCACAGTAGCGCAAGCTTTTACCGTGGTTATGTTTTCAGCGCCCACCACCAAATATGCTCTCATCTTTATTCACCCCTATTAAATTTTTAGTTTACTGTTGAGCTATTTATAAAAAGTTTATTCTTATTAAAAATAAAATCAAGCTTTCTTGAGCTTTGGACCGGTTGAGGTATCCTCAACCAGCCAGCCGGCTTGCTCAATTTTTTGCCTCAATTCATCGGCTAATTGCCAATTTTTTTCTTGCCGAGCGGTTTCTCTTTCTTTGGCTAAAGATGTAATCTCTGCCGGTATTTCTGCTGTTTTAATTTTATGCAAATCCAAGCCAAAAACTTTGTCCATATCCAAAATCAATAAATGTTTTTCTTGGTTGGGCAGAACTGGGTCATTAATGGCTTGCCACATCAAGGCTAATGCCTTGGGCATATTGAGATCGTCATTAATAAATTCCAAAAATTTCTTTTGATAGGTTGCTAATAATTTAGATGCAACAAAATGTTCGGGCGTTTGGTCTGTTTGGAATTGAAGTATTTTTGTAGAAAGATTTTGCAAAGCG